>DATCYZ010000099.1:0-32313 GCA_036526195.1 Burkholderiales bacterium | reverse complement strand
TCATCACCGCGGCTTCGGCGGCCTTCGCCTGCGCGAGCGCCGATTCGTGGCAGACGGTGATGAAGGCGTTCAGCGTCGGTTGCAGCGCATCCACCCGCGCAAGCACCGCCTGCGTCACCTCCACCGGGGACACCTCGCGCGAGGCCACCCGGGCGCGAAGCTCGCTCGCGCCCAGCTGCCAAAGCGCGCTCAAAGGATCCGTCCGAACCAGAACACCGAGAAGCCCGCGGCCAGCAGCGCGAGCGCGGCGGCAAGGGCGGAGACCAGCGCCGTCACCTCGGTGTACTTCTTCTCGAAGACGATACGCGTGTTGAGCGACTGGTACACGTGCTTGAGTTCCTTTGCGGTGCCGGCGTAGAAGTACTCGCCCTTGGTGATGGCGGCGATCGACTTCAGCGACGCCTCGTCCAGCCGCGCTCGGAACGACCAGCCCTCGAAGCCGATCACCTCGCCGTCCGGCGTGCCGATGCCCACCGAGAATACGCGCACGCCGCGGTCTGCGGCCATCTTCGCCGCCAGTTCCGGGTCCGGCCCGGTGGTGCGCTGGCCGTCGGTGAGCAGGATGATGGCGGCGGAATCGTACGAGCCGGCCGGCACCGGCTTGACCTCGACCGGCGCCTTCTCGGGCGCAAGCTCGCGCACCCGGCCGCCGCGATGGTCCTTGCCGTAGATCACGTTGCTGACATTGATGCCCTGGTCCGGGAACAGGGTGGCGAGCGAGACGATGATGCCGCTGCCGGTGGCGGTGCCTCGCTGCAGCTGGAAGCGGTCGATGGCGTCGATTACGTCCTGCTTGTTGGAGGTCGGCGGCTGGACGACCGAGGCGGTGCCGGCGAAGGCCACCACGCCGACGCGCAGCGTGGGCGGCATCTCGGCGATGAAGGCCTTGGCCGCGGCCTGCGCCGCTTCCAGCCGGCTCGGCTCGACGTCCTTCGCGCGCATGCTGCCCGAGACGTCCATGGCAAGGATGATGGTGCGCGCCGCCGAGGGCAGGGTGATGATGGTGCTCGGCCGGGCGATCGCCACGATCATCGCCGCGAGCGCGACGAGGAACAGGATCGGCGGCAGGTGGCGGCGGATGCGCATGCCCGGGCCGATCGCCGCCTTCACCAGCGCGAGGTGCGCCCAGCGCAGCGCGGCCTGCTTGCGACGACGCAGCAGCCAGAGGTAGAGCGCCACCATCAGCGGCAGCGCCGCGAGCAGCCACAGCAACTCGGGCCAGGCGAACTGGACGCTGATGTCGGTGATCGTGCTCATGCCGGCGCCACCCCTGCAGTCATGCCCGCGGGGCGCACCGCGCCCGCCGCCATGCGGCTGCGCAGCTTGCGCAGCCGCGTGAAGCGAAGCAGCGCGTCGAACAATTCGTCGTCGGTGGCGAGTTCCAGCACGTCCACGCCCGCGGCGCGAAAGCCGGCGTGCAGGGTCTCCTCGTGCGCCTCGGCCGCCTTGGCGAAGCGCTTGCGAAAGCCGCGGTCGGTGGAATCGACGAACACCTGCTCGCCGGTCTCGGCGTCCTGCACCAGGAACATGCCCAGTTCCGGCAACTCGGCTTCCAGCGGGTCGTACAGCCGCACCGCCACCACTTCATGCCGGCGCGAAAGGTTCGCCAGCGCGGTCGACCAGCCCGGCGCGCTGACGAAGTCCGACACCACGAAGACGAGCGATCTTCGGCGCAGCATCTTTCCGGCATCGCGCAGGAAGGCGCCGAGGTCGGTGGGCGCCGATTGCGTGCGCTCGGGCCGCGCGCGGATGCGCGCGAGCAGCTCCAGCACCTGGGCGCGCCCGGTGCGCGGCGGCAGCACCGCGTCCATCTTCTCGCCGTAGAGCAGGGCGCCGACGCGGTTGCCGTGGCGCGCGAGCAATCGCGCGAGCACCGCGGTGAACTCCGCCGACACCGTGCGCTTCGCGGCGTGCGCGCCGGTGTCGAGTGACGGGCTCAGGTCGAGCAGGAACCAGGCGGTGACGTCGCGGTCCTCGTGGTACTCGCGCACGTAGGGCGTCTGCAATCGCGCGGTGACGTTCCAGTCGATGTGGCGCACGTCGTCGCCGTACTGGTACTCGCGCAGGTCCGCGAGGTCGAGGCCGAAGCCGCGAAACAGCGTCCGGTAATCGCCGAACAGCACCCCGTCCAGGCGCCGGATCACGGTCCACTCGAGGCGCCGCAGGAAGGCCT
Organism: Burkholderiales bacterium; assembly: GCA_036526195.1. Lineage (GTDB taxonomy): Bacteria > Pseudomonadota > Gammaproteobacteria > Burkholderiales > SG8-39 > DATCYZ01. The sequence continues at coordinate 30,140 of DATCYZ010000099.1, read as the reverse complement.
CGGGGTCCTGCCGCGGGCGCGGCCCGGACTCAGGCGCTTGCGGGCGTGACGGCATGGGTCTCGAGCGGCTTTGCGGGGGCGGGCACGCGACGCATGATGCGCGCGAGGATCTCGTCCGCGGAAATCCCCTCGGCGAGCGCCTCGTAGGACAGCACCAGGCGATGCCGGAACACGTCGCCCACCAGGTCGGTGAGGTCCTCGGGCAGCGCGTAGTCGCGGCCGCGAAGAAACCCCAGCGCGCGCGCGGCCTCGACCAGGTGGATCGGCGCGCGCGGGCTGGCGCCAAAGGTGAGGTACTTGGCGATCTCCGGCAGGCCGTGCGCCGCCGGGTCGCGGCTGACGGCGGCGAGGCGCACTGCGTACTTCATCAGCGCCGGGTCGACGAAGCCCTTGCGGCACGCGGCCTGCAGCGCGACCAGGTCCTCGGTGCTCGCCACCGCGACCGCGTCTGCGAGCGCGCCGGTGACCCGCTCGACGATGACGAACTCCTCGTCCTCGCTCGGGTAGCCGACCAGCACCTTCATCATGAAGCGGTCCACCTGCGCCTCGGGCAGCGCGTAGGTGCCCTCGGTCTCGATCGGGTTCTGCGTCGCCATCACCACGAAGGGCGAGGGCACCTTGTGCGTCTGCCCGGCGATCGTCACCTGGCGCTCCTGCATCACCTCGAGCAGCGCGCTCTGCACCTTGGCCGGGGCGCGGTTGATCTCGTCGGCCAGGAGCAGGTTGGTGAACACGGGCCCGAGCGAGGTGGTGAAGTCGCCGTCCTTCTGGTTCCAGATGCGCGTGCCGATCAGGTCCGCCGGCACCAGGTCCGGCGTGAACTGGATGCGGCGGAACGACCCGCGCAGCGTCTGCGCCAGCGTCTTTACCGTCAGCGTCTTGGCGAGGCCCGGCACGCCCTCGACCAGCAGGTGCCCCTGCGCGAGCAGCGCCACCAGCACGCGCTCGAGGAAGGCGTCCTGCCCGACCACCACGCGCTTCACTTCGTAGAGGATGCGCTCCATCAGCGCGTGGCGTTCGGTGCCTGTCTTGTCCATGGCGGGTTCCGGTGGGGGTCAGAAGGGCGGCATGCCGACTGCGGCCGCGGCGTTTTCGATCGGCACCGCGAAGCCGATGCCGACGAAAAAGCGTTCCTTGGTGGGGTTCAGCACCCCGGTGACGATGCCGATCACCTCGCCCGAGAGCGTGATGAGCGGCCCGCCGGAGTTTCCCGGGTTGGCCGCGGCGTCGAACTGGATCAGGTTCGTCAGCACGCGTTCGCCCTCGGGGGAGCGGAACTCGCGCCGCAGGCCCGAGACCACGCCGGCGGACACCGAAGGCCCGATGCCGAAGGGGAAGCCGACCGCGACCACGGCGTCGCCCGGCGCAAGGTTGGCGGTGGAGGCCATGGTGGCGGCCTCGAGGTCGTCGGGCAGGGTCTTCGCCTGCAGCACCGCGAGGTCGTGCTCGGCGCGCACGCCGGTGACCGAGGCCTCGGACACGGTGCCGTCCTCGAAGATCACCTCGACGCGGCGCGCGCCGAATACCACGTGCAGGTTGGTGAGGATGATGCCGCTGTCCTTGATCACCACGCCGGTGCCGACGTTGTACTCGGGCTCGGCCTCGCCTTCGACTTCGGGCTTCTCGGCCTTGGCGAAGCCGCGCACCCGCACCACCGACTTGCGTACGGTTTCGTAGGCGTCCGCCGCGGTGAGCGGGCGCGAGGCGTCGATGGATTTCTGCACGAAGGCCTCGATCTGCTTTGCCGACAGGCCGGTGCCGCGCGAGAGCACGAGGCCGAGCGCGAGGCCGGCGAGCAGCGAGGCCAGTACCGCGACCACGAGCAGGCCGCGCGGCGACTGCAGCCGAGCGAAGAGGCGGGAAAAACGCGAAGGCCGGGCGGGCTTGCGCGGCGCATCCGGGCTGCGCGGCGCCACGGCCGGTGCGGGCGGCACGGCGCGCGGGGGGCGACGCGAACTGCTGTAGAGGGGAGTCCGGCCCAAGGCAATCTCCGCAGTGGCAAACAGTCTACCCGAGCGCGGATTCCAGGATAGGCTCGGGGCTGCGAAATTTCGAGGCAGGCACATGGCTGGCAAGGCGGCGGAGTTCCCCGAAGTCCTCGAGGCGTCGGCGCCGCCGGAGATCCGCGCGATCTACGGCGAAATCCGGTGGTTTTCCGGCGTGCCGATGGTGGTGCTGATCTTCCGCCATCTCGCGACCTACCCCGGGGTGCTGGAGGAGGCGTGGGGCGCGCTGCGGCCGCTGTTCCTCGCCGGGGCGATGCAGGAAGCGGCCTGGGCGGCCGCCATGAAGCACACGCGCACCGACCTGGTGCCGCCGATCGTCGCAGCCCTGCGCCCGGCGCTCGGACTGGACGCGGATCGCCTTGTCGCCGTCCGCGACGTGCTGGAGGCGTACAACCGCGCCAACCCCGTGAACCTGGCGGCCTGCGCGGCGCTGCTCGCGCGCCTGCGCGCGCCGGGCACGAAGCCCGTGCCGCTGCCGGCCGGCGAGTGGTCGCCGCCGGCGCCGATCCCGCGGCCGCTCTCGCCGATGATCGCGCCGGCGGACATCGCGCCGGACCTGCGCCGCCTGATCGGCGAACTGGGCTTCGGCGAACCGGGCAAGGCCGACGCCGTGGTGCCGAGCCTGTTCCGCCATGTCGCCGACCTGCCGGCCTTCCTCGTCGTGCTGCACGATTGCCTGAAGCCGAAGATCGACGACGGCAGCTTCCATGCGGCGGTCGAGGCGGTGCGCGCGGCGCTCGCCGCCGCGGGCGAGGCGCTTTCGGTGCACCTGCCGCCGCTGCCCCGGCTCGCCGAAACCCCCGCGGCCCGCGACGCGCTCGAGCGCTTTGCCGGCGGGGTGATCCCGCAGATGGTGGTGATCGGCTACGGGTTGCGCCGGGCGCTCGCCTGAGCGCCGGACCGCTCCGGCGGGGTACGGAGACCTGTTTACATCAGATGTTTCAGGGACTAGCATCACGCATCATGAGGACCACGATCGACATCGACGACCCGGTGCTGCGCGAGTTGAAACGCCTGCAGAAGCGCGAAGGAAAGACCCTGGGCCGGCTCGCCTCGGACCTGCTTGCGCAGGCGATGGCCGACACGCGTCATCGCGTCGCGGAACCGCCGCCCTTTGCCTGGACCAGCCGCCGCATGGGCGCCCGCGTGGACCTCGCCGACAGGGATGCGCTGCTCGACGCCATGGACGAGCGGTGAGTTTCGCGATCGACGTCAACCTGCTGCTGTACGCCTCGGATGCTGGCAGCACGAAGCACGTGAAAGCGCGGGAATTCATCGAAACGGCCGCGCGCGGTACCGAGGTGTTCTGCTTCGCATGGGCCACCTTGCTCGGCTACCTGCGCATGGCCACGCACCCGTCGATCTTCACCCGGCCGCTCGCGCATGATGAGGCTGCGGGGAACGTCGCGGCGCTGCTCGCGCTGCCGCAGGTGCGCGTGCTCGCGGAGGAAGAGGGCTTCTGGCCGGTCTATCGCGAGGTGACGGCGGAGGTGCCGACGCGCGGCAACCTGGTCCCCGACGCGCACCTCGCGGCGCTGCTGCGCCAGCATGGCGTGAAGGTGCTCTACACCCACGACCGCGACTTCCGGAAGTTCTCCTTCCTCGAGGTGCGCGACCCCCTCGCCTGAGCGCTACCGGACCGGCACGCCGCCGGATCGATCTACGTTCGCCAGGTCGGCACGCACCTGGTCAACCACGGCCCCCCAGCCGTCCGCCCCCTGCCGGAACAACCGCAGCGACGGGTACCAGGGCATGCGCTCGCCCGTGACGCCGTAGCGCCACTCGGGCGTGCGCGCGAGCAGGCCCCAGGCCGGGCGGCCGAGGGCGCCGGCGAGGTGCACCAGGGTGCTCGGCACCGCGACCAGCAGGTCGAGCGCGCAGACCAGCGCGGCGAGCGCATCCAGGTCCTGCGGCAGGTCCGGGAGAAGGACGTTGTCGCGCCCGGTGAGCGCGGCGCGCTCCGCCTCGCTCAGGTCGCGTTGCAGGATGACGAAGGTGGTGTCGGACAGCGCAAAGAGCGGCGCCAGCGTCTCGAGCGCCATCGAGCGCAGCGGCCCGCGCGTCGACAGGGTGCCGGCGCGCCAGGACAGGCCGATGTGCCGGCCGCGCCCGGCCTGCGGCAATCGTGCGCGCCACGCCTCGACGGCCGCCGGATCGGCGCGCAGGTACCCTGCGTGCGCCGGGAAGTCCTCGATCCGGCGGCGCAGGTAGCGCGGCAGCGAGCCGCAGGCCGACTGCAGTTCCAGCCCCGGGTAGAGTTCCCGCCACTTGCGCTTCGCGTCGGCGCGATGCGCGATCCGCGCCTGCGGGAACGAGCGCTCGAACAGCGGCGCGAGGCGCGCGTCGCACTCGATCACGCAGGCGCCCGTCTGCGCCACCACCTCCGGCAGGCAGGAGGCGAACATGATCTCGTCGCCCACGCCCTGCTCGGCGTAGACCAGGATCGAGCGGCCGGCGAGCGGCCCGCCGCCCCAGTCCGGCAGCTTGAAGGCCTTGTGCAGGCGGCGCGCATCGGGGCGGTACTTGCGAAGTTCGTAATCCGGCCAGCCTTCGTCGAAGCGGCCGAGCGCGAGCAGCGCGATGGCGCGGTTCCAGCGGTACTCCTCCGGCTCCGGGCGCGCCGCGATGCTGCGCTCGTACAGCGCGATCGCCTCCTCGTGGCGACCCTGGTCCTGCAGCGCGATGCCGAGGTTCGACTGCGCGATGTCGAAGCCGGGGCGCAGGAACAGCGCGCGCATGAAGTGCGCCTCGGCGCGCACCGGGTCGCCCAGGTGGCCGAGCCACAGCATGCCGAAGTTGACGTGCAGCACCGGCTCGTCCGGCAGTTTCTCGAGCGCGCGCTCGAACACCGCGCGCGCCGCCTGCGGGTTGCCGCAGTGCTTGTGCAGCTTTGCCAGGCGCGAGAAGATCGCGAGCTCCGCAAGGTCGGCCTTCACCGCCTCCTCGAGCAGCGCGATGGCCGCGTGCAGGTCGCCCGCCTCGGTATGCAGCGTGGCGAGGTCCAGCCGCGCCCCGGTGCAGCCCGGGTCGAAGGCGAGCGCCAGCAGGTAGCGATCCGAGGCGTCCTCGGCCTCGCCGAGGTCGCGATGGGTGCGCGCCGCGTGCAGGTGCGCCTCGGCGAAATCGTGCCGCGCGTCGATCGCCAACTGGAAGGCGGCGAGCGCCTCGCGATGCTGGCCGGCGCTGCGCAACTCGAGCCCGCGCCGGTAGTGGCGCGAGGCCGCGTCGTCTGCCGCCGGCGCCGCCATGGGCACCGGCGCCGGTGGCGTCTGCTGCGGCCTGCCGAACCGCGCGCGCCAGGCCCTCTTCATTCGTCTGAGCAAACCGGGACCACCTTCATGCGCCGCCATCGCGGCCTTGTCCCGAGTCTAGCGCGCAGGCGCGCCGGGCGCAGTGGCTACAATCGCACGGTGAGGCAGAAATGATCGGCAGCCTGCTGCGCGCCCTGTTCGTCACGCGCCCGCGTCCCGCGTCGGGCGGCGGCGACGCCGTGGTGTTCGTCAGCAACATCGGCCGCTCGATGCGGGTCGAAGCGAACACGCCGCTCGAATCGCCGAGCGCGAGTTCGCGACTGCGCGTGCTGGCGCCGATCCGAGCGCTGCTGCCCGACGTGCCGGTCTGGGTGGTCGCGCCGGAGGACCTGATCCGCGATCCGGCGCTCGACGGGTTCTGCCGGCCGCGCGCCCTCGTGGTGACCAAGTTCGCGACGCAGGACCTGTTGCGGCATCGCGACCGGAGCGCGCGAGTGCTCGATGCGCTCGCGCGCTGGCAGGGCCGGGTGCCGCTGCTCGCCGATTTCTCGGACGACTACGCCGCAGTGCGCGAAGGCGCGGGCGAGGCGGTGCTCGCGGACTACCAGGCCGGCCTGCTCGAGCAGTGCGCGGTCACCGTGCCCTGCGAGGCCCTGCGCGCCGCGCTGGCGCCGGGCGCGCGCCACGGGATCCGCGTCATCGAGGATCCCTGGGAACGCGCGCAGCCGGCGCCCCCGCGGGTGGCGCCGGGCGCGCCGCTGCGCCTGTGCTGGTTCGGCGTGCTGAACGATGCGGCGCTCGCGGTGCTCGAACCCGCGCTCGCCGGCATCCTGCGGCGCTTCCCGGCACGGGCCCTGTCGATCGAACTGGTGACGGCGGCGGGGGCCGGCGCCGAGGTCGATGCCCTGCGCGCGCGGCTCGAGCCCCTGCACGCGCAGGTGCGCCTCGCGCACCAGGCCTGGTCACGCGAAGCCACCTGGGCGGCGCTCGAGCGCTGCGACTTCGTGCTGCTGCCGCAGGCGGACGACGACTGGGGGCGCGTGAAGTCGCACAACCGGCTGGTGGAGACGATCCGCAGCGGGCGCTTCGCGCTCGCCTCGCCGATTCCGTCCTACGTGGAACTGCAGGCCTTCGCCCGGGTCGGCGCGGACCTCGCCGAGGGGCTCGACTGGGCGCTCGCGCATCCGCAGGATGCGGCGGCGCGGATCGGCGCGGGCCAGCAGGCGATCGAGGCGCGATTCTCGCCGGCGGCGGTGGGCGCGCGCTGGCGCGTCGCGCTCGGCCTCGCTATTCCTTGAAGGCGACCTCGCGCTTCTTCCTGAAGTTCGGCAGCGCCATCAGCACCAGCAGCAGCACCGTGGCGCCGACCAGGGTCGCGCTCAAGGGGCGGGTGAGGAACACGGTGAACGAGCCGTCGGAGAGCAGCAGCGTGCGGCGGAACTCCTCCTCGAGTCGGGGCCCGAGCACGAAGCCGAGCACCAGCGGCGCGGCCTCGCAGCCGATTCTTCGCAGCACGTAGCCGAACACGCCGAAGCCCGCCATCATGAAGACGTCGAACAGCCGGTAGTTGACGCTGTACACGCCGACGCAGCAGAAGATGACGATCATCGGAAAGAGGTAGGCGTAGGGGATCTTCAGCAGCCGCACCCACAGGCCGACCAGCGGCAGGTTGAGCACCACGAGGATGAGGTTGCCGATCCACATCGACACCACCATGCCCCAGAAGAGCGGCGACTGCTCGGCGAGGAACTTCGGCCCGGGAATCACGCCGTGGATGGTCATCGCCGCGATCATCAGCGCCATCACCGCGTTCGGCGGGATGCCCAGCGCCAGCATCGGGATGAAGCTCGCCTGCGCGCCGGCGTTGTTCGCCGCCTCGGGGCCCGCGACGCCCTCGATCGCGCCCTTGCCGAAGCGCGTGGGGTCCTTCGCGAGGCGCTTCTCCAGGCTGTAGGAGGCAAACGAGGACACCAGCGCGCCGCCCCCGGGGAGCACGCCGAGGGTGCAGCCGAGCGCGGTGCCGCGCACCGCCGCCGGCGTGCCGAGGCGGAAATCTTCCTTCGTCGGCCAGAGGCGGTCGATCTTGCCCGATGGCAGGGTGCGGCTGTGGCGCTCCGACAGGTTGGAGATGATCTCCGCGAGGCCAAACAGGCCCATGGCGACGACCACGAAGTCGATGCTGTCGAAGATCTCGCGCACGCCGAAGGCGAAGCGCTGCTCGCCGGTGGTGACGTCCGTGCCCACCAGGCCGAGCAGTACGCCGACCATCACCATGCCGATCGAGGCGATCACCGAGCCCGCGGCGAGCACCACCGCGGCGATCAGGCCGAGCACCATCAGGGCGGTGAATTCCGCCGGTCCGAAGAGCAGCGCCACCTTGCTCAAGGCCGGCGCGGCAAACGCAATGACGATGGTGGCCACGCAGCCGGCGAAGAAGGAGGCCAGCGCCGCGGTGGCGAGCGCGGCGCCGGCGCGACCCTGTCGCGCCATCTGGTAGCCGTCGAGCGCGGTCACCACCGACGTGGCCTCGCCGGGCAGGTTGACGAGGATCGCGGTGGTCGAGCCGCCGTACTGCGCGCCGTAGAAGATGCCGGCGAGCATGATGAGCGCGCCGGTCGGGTCGAGGTGGAAGGTGATCGGCAGCAGCATCGACATGGTGGCGAGCGGGCCGATGCCGGGCAGCACGCCGATCAGCGTGCCGAGCAGCACGCCGATGAAACAGAACATCAGGTTCTGCAGCGTGAGCGCGACCGAGAAGCCGAGCGCGAGGTTGGAGAAGATCTCGCCCATCTCAGCCGCCCCACTTCGGCCAGACCTGGATCTGCAGGTCGAGCGCAGTGGAAAAGAGCAGCGTCGTGAGCACCGCCATGCCAAGGGCAATGAGCAGCAGCGGCGTCCAGCGATAGCGCTCGCCCGAGACCGCCGTGGTGACGATCGTCAGTGCGACGGTGACCGGCAGGCCGAGCCAGGGCAGCAGCAGGCCGAAGGCGACCACCATGGCGGTGACCAGCACCAGCGCGCGCAGGGCGAAGGCGACCGGCTCGCCGGGCGCGCGGCGTTCCCACCAGGCGCGCGCCGCGAGCAGCGCGCCGACCACGAGGCAGCCCCAGGCGAGCAGGCGCGGCACGTAGCCGGTGCCCATCTCGGCGGTGGTTCCCATGTCCAGGCTCCGCCCGGTGACGAGCACCAGCGCGCCGAAGGCGAAGAAGAAGATCGCGCTGGCGAGGGGCTGGCTGAGGCGCATGGTCAGGACCGCGGGACGTCGTTCTGGAAGAAACCGCCGGCGCGCGCGGTGCCGGCGGGATCAGGCGACCCCGCCGCGCACGCGTGAAGCGGCGTTACTTCGACTCGAGGCCGGCGGCCTCGAGAAGGCCGGTGGCCTTCTTGTACTCCGAGGTGACGAAGGCGCGCATGCCCTTGCGATCGAGGTAATGGATCGGCTGCGCCTGCTTGGCGAACAGGTCCACCACCGCGGGCGAGGTCATGGTCGTCTTGCAGGCGGCCTCGAGCTTCGCCAGCACCGGCTCGGGCGTGCCCTTGGGCGCGAACAGGCCGTTCCAGATCGAGAACTGCAGGTCGAAGCCGGCTTCCTTCATGGTCGGCGTGTCCTTGAACTCCGGCAGCCGGTTCGCCGAGTAGACCGCGATCGGCGTCATGTTGTAGCGGCCGACGAGGTTGGGCTGGTCGCTGAACAGTTCCACCGTGCCTGCGAGCATCGCCTGGATGACGGCGGCCGAGCCCTTGAACGGGATGTGCTTCAGCTTCACCTTCGCGGCTTCCTGGAAGCCGATGCCGGCCATGTGCGGGATGGTGCCGGCGCCGGTCGAGGCGAAGGGCAGCTTGCCGTCCTGCGCCCTGGCTTCCTTGATGACGTCGGCCACGGTCTTGAAGCGCGAGTTCGGCGGGCTCATCAGCACCACGGTCACGTCGCTGATCTTGCAGATCGGCTCGAAGGAATCCGGGTTGTAGGTGAGTTTCATGCGCTGCGGCTGGATCACCATCGGGCCGATCGGGCTGAACAGGAGCGACTGGCCGTCGGGCTTGGCGGCAGCCACTTCGGCCGCGCCGATGGTGCCGGCGGCGCCGACCACGTTCTTGATGATGCTGGTGCCGCCGATCGCCTTGTTGAACGAGTCCTGCGCGGCACGCGCCATCAGGTCGGTGGCGCCGCCCGCGGGCCAGGCCACGACGATGGTGACCGGGCCGTCCGGGTAGGCCTGCGCACTGCCCGCGCCGAGCGCGAGGGCGAGCGGGGCGACGAGTGCGAAGGCGAAGCGGCGCGCAAAGGCGCGTCGTCCGCGCGCGGGCGTGCGGTGCGATTGCGACGAGGTGCGAAACTTCATGGGTGTCTCCTCCCTTGGTGACGCCGAATGATAACCACAACGCCCTCGCAGAAGGCGGGTTTTGTGCGGCTGGCGGGCCACCGGATGAAATAGCCGAACAGCGCGCTGCGCGCGCTACAGCCGAACAGCGCGCTGCGCGCGCTACAGCCTGCGCGCGCTACAGCAACAGCACGCTGCGCCCGCCCGCTACACGCCCGCGAGGTCCTTGCCGGCGATATAGCCGAAGGTCATCGCCGGGCCGATGGTGATGCCGGCCCCGGGATAGGTGCCGCCCATCACGCTCGCGGCGTCGTTGCCCGCGGCATACAGGCCGGGGATCGGCCGCTCGTTTACGTCGAGCACCCGCGCGCGCGCGTCGGTGGCGAGGCCGAGGAAGGTACCGAGGTCCGAGGGCACCAGCTTGACCGCGTAGAAGGGCTCGGTCTCGATCGGTGCGAGATTCGGGTTCGGGCCGTGCGCCGCGTCGCCGCCGAAGCGGTGGTAGGCGTTGCTGCCCTTGCCGAACTCCGGGTCCTCGCCGCGCCGGGCGTTGGCGTTGTACATCTTCAGCTGGGACAGGAATCCCGCGACGTCGATGCCGAGTTTCTGCGCGAGTTCCTCCGGGGAATGCGCGCTCACCAGGTAGCCCGAGCGCAGGTGGCGGCCGATCGGCATCGGCGCGGGCGGCACCACCCCCATGCCGTAGCGGCGCAGCGCGCGATGGTCGGTGACGAGGAAGGCCTCGACCTGCGGATCGTCCGCGCAGGCCGCGAACATCTTCGGCACGAAGTCGTGGTACGAGTCGGCCTCGTTGGCGAAGCGCTTGCCGCGCCGGTCGACCGCGATGTAACCGGGCTTGCAGCGGTCGATGAAGTGCGGGTAGGGCTGCACCGTGCCGTCGCCCTGGGGCACCAGCGAGATCGGCGTCCAGGCCGCGGGCTGGTCGGCCTCGGCCTGGAACACGCCGCCCACGCTGCCGGCAAGCTGCGCGCCGTCGCCGGTGTTGCCCGGCGGCGCGAGCGGGATGTGCTTTTTGCCCGCGGCGACGTGCGCATAGTGGCGCTCGCGCAGGGCTTCGCTGCGCGGGAAGCCGCCGCAGGCGAGCACCACGCCCTTTTTCGCGCGCACTTCAATTTCCTGCCCGTCGCGTTTCAGCACCGCGCCGGTCACCCGGCCGTTCTCCTCCAGCAACCGAACCACCGGGGTGGAGACGAGGATCGGCACCTCGCGATCGAACAGCGTGCGCGCAAGCCGCGCCACCAGCGCGTTGCCGTTGGTAATGCGGGTGCCGCGCTGCCAGCGCAGGCGGTCCCTTGCGTAGCGCAGGATCATCTTCGTCACGTGCCAGGCTGAAGCCGCGGAATGCGTGACGTTGAACAGGTGCGGCAGGTCGTCGCGGCTCACCGACATGCCGCCGAACAGCATCATGGTCGGCAGCGGCGCGCGCAGCTCGCGAAAGCGTTCGCCCAGCAGCCGCCCGTCGTAGGGCAGGGGCAGGAGCGACCGTCCGCCCGCCGACGCCCCGGGCGCGTCAGGGTGGTAGTCGGACCAGTTGCCCATCAGCAGGTAGCGCACGTGGCTGTTCGCCTCGATGAAGGCCAGCATCTCGGCGCCGGTGTCGACGAAGGCTTCGGCCTTCGCCCGATCGAAGTGCGCGCCGGCCTCGCCCGCGAGGTAGATGAGCGCCGCCTCGCGCGAGTCGGGCAGCTGCGCGTCCTTCGCCGGCGCGTTGAGCGGGATCCAGACCACGCCGGCGGAATAGGCGGTGGTGCCGCCGAACACCGGCTCCTTCTCGGCCACTACCACCTTCAGGCCGTGGTGGGCCGCGGTCACCGCCGCGGTGAGGCCACCGGCGCCCGAGCCGGCGACGAGCACGTCACAGTCCATGCGTTCCATGTGTGTCCTGCCCTGGTTCCGTCCGGCGCTCAGAGCCCCATCAGCCGGGCGATGATGTTCTTCTGGATCTCGTTCGAGCCGCCGCCGATCGGCCCGACGCGTGAATCGCGAAAGAACCTTTGCATGTCGTGCGCCATGGTGTAGCCGGCCCCGCCCATGATCTGCAGGCCGAAGTCCGAGGCGCGGAAGTCCGCCTCGGTGGCCACCACCTTGGCGATTGCGGTCTCGATCCTCGGGTCCAGCCCGGCGTCGATCATCTCGGCCACGCGCCAGGTCAGCGTGCGCGAGGTCTCGGCCATGATGCGCATGTCGGCGAGCTTGTGCTGCACGGTCTGGAAGGAGGCGACGCTCTGGCCGAAGGCGCGGCGCGCCATCGCGTAGTCGAGCGCGTAGTCGATGACGTGCATCAGGCTGCCCGAGCCGGCAGCGGCGAGGCACAGGCGCTCGAGGTTGAGGCATTTCATCAGGCCCTTCCAGCCGCCGTTTTCCTCGCCGATCAGGTTTTCCGCGGGCACCTCGACGTCGGCGAAGAAGACCTCGTTCGCCCGCGTCGCGCGCCGGCCCAGGGTCTCCATCGGCCGGATCTCCACGCCCTTCGCGTCGGTGGGCACCAGCAGCATCGACAGGCCCTTGTGCCCGGCGTTGACGTCGGTCTTCACCGCCACCGCGAGGTGCTGTGCGACGTGCGCGCAGGTGATGTAGAGCTTCTGGCCGTTCACCACGTAGCGGTCGCCCGTCCTCTCGGCGCGGGTGCGGATCGCCGCGGCGTCCGAGCCGGCCTCGGGTTCCGAGAGCGCGATCGCCATGCGCGAGGAACCGTCGATGATCTTCGGGATGTAGGTCTTCTTCAGGTACGGCGAGCCGTTCAGCGCAATGTGCTGTCCGGCGTAGATGGTGGAGGCGAGGTAGGCCGTGGCCATGCTCGACCAGTGGTAGCCGAGCGCTTCGACCAGCACCACGAGGTCGCGCTTCGAGCCGCCCATGCCGCCGTCTGCCTCGGCGAACGGCAGTGCGAGCCAGCCGGCGCGCACCAGCGCGTTGTAGGCATCGACCGGATAGGTGCTCTCTTCGTCCATCCTGCGGATGCGCTCGGGCGGCAGTTCCCTTGCGAGCAGGTCCATGACCGATTCGCGCATCATCTTCTGCTCGTCGGTATAGCCGAAGGTGCTCCAGTCGAGGCCCATGGGGAGTCCTATTTGGTCCGCCGGGCGGCGAACAGGCTGCCGTCGTCGTAGTCGAGCGCGACGATTTCCACCGGCGCGCCGACAGCGAAGTCTGTCGAGTCCAGCAGCCGCGTGGCGATGCGCAGCCCGTCGACGAGGTCGACGATGCAGACGCGGTAGGGAATCTCGTGCGCGAAAAGCTTCGGCGCGGCATGCACCACGGTGGAGGCGTACACCGTGCCGCGCGGCGCAAGCGGCACCCAGTCCATGACGCGCGCCCAGCAATGCGGGCAGAAGGGTTTCGGCGGGAAGGTGCGCTTGCTGCATGCGCGGCAGCGTACGGTATCGAAGTGCCCGGCGACGAGGCCGTCCCAGAACGGTTTCGTAAATTCAGAGACGCGCGGCGGCCAGGGCCGCGCCCCGGCCATGCGCACCCGCGAGAGCACCTCAGTGGACGGCGCGGAAGACATGCACCAGCGCTGCGTTGTAGTTGCCGAGCTCGCAGGAGGCGATCCCGGTCTCGGCGTCCTTCACCTGCCGTTCGCCGCCGCGCGCGGTGAGCTGCTCCCAGAGTTCGAGGAAGGAATACAGCGGCGTGGCGTGCGGCGGGTGGCCGCGCGACTGCAGCCCGCCCGAGGTGCACACCGGGATGCGCCCGCCGAGCGCGGTCTCGCCCGAGGCCGCGGCCTTCGCGCCGGCGCCGCGCGCCACCAGCCCGAGCGCCTCGGCGGCCAGCACCTCGACGATGGTGCAGGGGGCGTAGAGCTCGGCGACGTCGACGTCCTTCGCGATGATGCCGGCCTCGGCGTAGGCGGCGCGACCGGCGCGTTCCGCGGCGCCGAGCGCGATCATGTCGTTCGGGACCTCCGAGATCTGGTGCGCGCCCTCGTGGTGGAAGCCGCGGCCGACGAGCTTCGCGTACGGCTTGCCCAGCGACCTTGCGATCTCCTCGCGCGCGAGCACGATGCAGGCGGCGCCGTCCGAGCGTGGCGGCACCTCATACAGGCCGAGCGGCTCGACGATCGGCCGCTGGGCGAGCACCTCTTCCAGCGTGATCGGCTCGCGGTACATCGCCACCGGGTTGAGCGCGGCGTGGCGGCGGTTCTTCACCGCCACCATGGCGAGTTCGGCGCGCGTCGCGCCGTGCTCGTGCATGTAGCGCACCGCGTCCATCGCGTACCAGGAGATCGGCGTGAAGCCGAAGGGCACGTGGAAGTCGACGTCGCCCACCGAGCGCATCGAGCGGTTCATGTGCTCGGGCGTCGGCGTCGCGGTCTCGAAGCTCGAGCCGAGCGCGAGCGCGACTTCGGCGCGCCCGGAGGAAATGGCCTGCGCCGCCTGGTCGAAGGCGAGGCCGCCGGTCATGCCGTTGCCCACCACCTCCATCACCACGCCGTCGGTGGCGAGGCGCAGCAGGTTGGCCATGAAGGTGCCGAAGTAGAGTTGCTGCGTGTAGGCGCGCGGGTGCGAGAACACCAGGGCGCCGATGCGGTCCTTGGCGATGCCGGCCTGCGCCACCGCATCGAGCACGCAGCCGGCGAGCACCTCGTGCTCGAGCACCTGCACCGCGTCGCCGGGCTTCGACTGCAGCCTGCCGCAGCGCACGCCGGCGGCACCGATCATGGCAACGGGGATGGACATCGATCGATCTTAGCATCGCGCCTGTCGACGCCCGGGCGGATAATGGCCCCATGCCCGTGATCCAGGAACTGCACGAAGGCCGCGTGCCGGTGCGCGTCTACACCGACTCGCTGGAGCCGGCGGCGCGCGCGCAACTGGTGAACGTCTCGAAGCTGCCGATCGTGCACCATCATGTGGCGGCGATGCCCGACGTGCACCTGGGCATCGGCGCCACGGTCGGTTCGGTGATCCCGACGCGGGGCGCGATCATCCCGGCGGCGGTGGGCGTGGACATCGGCTGCGGCATGATCGCGGCGCGGCTGTCGCTGCATGCGAACGACCTCGACGCGCAGAAGCTGCGGCGGGTGTTCGACGCCATCACGCGGCACGTGCCGGTGGGCTTCGCGCAGCATGAGGAAACGGCCGCGCGCGTGGACGCCGCGAAGCCCTTCAGGCGGGATTTGCGCCGCATCCTCGAGCGCCACCCCGGCGTGCAGAAGCGCCTCGGCAAGCGTTCGGACTGGACGCGCCAGCTCGGCACGCTCGGCGGCGGCAACCATTTCATCGAACTGTGCCTGGACGAATCGAATCAGGCCTGGGTGATGCTGCACTCGGGTAGCCGCGGCATCGGCAATGCCCTCGGCATGCACTTCATCGAGCTGGCCAAGCGCGAGGCCGAGCGGCTGCAGCAACAGCTCCCCGATCGCGACCTCGCCTGGTTCGCCGAGGGCACGCCGGCCTTCGACGATTACGTCGAGGCGGTGGGCTGGGCGCAGGACTACGCCCGGGTGAACCGCGCCGAGATGCTCGACATCGTGCTGGCGACGCTGCGCCGCCACCTGCCGGGCTTCGAGACCACGCTGCAGGCGGTGAACTGCCACCACAACTACGTGGCGCGCGAGCGGCACTACGGCGAGGCGGTGTGGGTGACGCGCAAGGGCGCGATCCGCGCCGGGGCGGGCGAGCTGGGCA
Source organism: Burkholderiales bacterium (assembly GCA_036526195.1). Classification (GTDB taxonomy): domain Bacteria; phylum Pseudomonadota; class Gammaproteobacteria; order Burkholderiales; family SG8-39; genus DATCYZ01. Next base: position 14,910 of record DATCYZ010000099.1, on the reverse strand, counting down.
TCATTCCGGGCAGCATGGGGGTGCAGAGCTACATCGTGCGCGGTCGCGGCAACGCGGAGAGCTTCGAGTCCTGCGCCCACGGCGCCGGCCGGCAGATGAGCCGGCACGCGGCGCGCAAGCGCTTCTCGGTCGCGGACCTCGAGGCGCAGACCGCCGGCGTGGTCTGCCGTAAGGACAAGGGGGTGCTGGACGAGATCCCCGGCGCCTACAAGGACATCGACGAAGTCATGGCGAACCAATCCGACCTGGTCGAGGTCGTACATACGCTGAAGCAGGTCTTGTGCGTGAAGGGATGAAAGGAGAGTGCCCATGAGAATCGTTCGCGTTGCCACAGTCGTGTTGATGATGCTCTCGTCTTCCGCGGTCCTTGCGCAGGCGGTGAGCCACAGCGTGAAGGCCAGTTTCGATTCCGCGAAGGAAGACCTGCTGCTGGCGATCCAGGGCAAGGGCCTGGTGATCGACTACACCTCGCACATCGGCGCCATGCTGGAGCGCACCGGGCGCGACGTGGGCTCGGCGAAGAAGATCTTCGACAAGGCCGAGGCCTACGTGTTCTGTTCCGCGCTGGTGTCGCGGCGCGTGATGGAAGCCAACCCGGCGAACGTCGCCTACTGCCCCTACGGCATCACCCTGCACACGCTGCCCGGCCAGCCGGGCACGGTGCACGTCAGCTATCGCCGCACCCTGCCCGAGGTGGACGCGCTGCTCGCGGCCATCGTGCAGGATGCGTTCAACGTGAAATAGGGGCGCGCCATGGTCGATCGACGCAAACTCCTCGGCGGCATGCTCGCGCTGCCTTTCGCCGGGCGCGCGCTGGCGCAGGCGCCCGCGCTGCCGCTGACGCCGGCCTGCGGCAAGCCGCCGGCGCTCACCGCGCGCCAGACCGAGGGCCCGTACTACACCGCCGACACGCCGAAGCGCGACAACTTCGTCGAGCCCGGCGCGAAGGCCGAACGGCTGCTGCTCGAAGGCTTCGTGCTGTCGACGCGCTGCGCCGGCGTCGCGCAGGCGATGCTCGATGTCTGGCACTGCGACGAGAACGGCCAGTACGACAACACCGGCTACCGCTATCGCGGCCACCTGTTCACCGACGCGCACGGGCGCTATCGCCTCGAGACCATCGTGCCTGCGCTCTACCCGGGGCGCGCGCGCCACATCCACCTGCGCGTGCAGGCGCCGGGGCGCAAGATGCTCACCACGCAGGTCTACTTTCCCGGCGACCCCGGCAACGAACGCGACTGGATCTGGAAGCGCGAACTCGAGATCAGGCGCGAGGGCGGGCGCGGGCGCTGCGACTTCGTGGTGGACGCCTGAAAAAGGGGTCAGACCCCTTTGTCGCGGGGCGGCGCCCAAAAAAAGCAAAAAGGGGGTCAGACCCCTTTTCCTCAGAGGAAAGCGTCGAACCAGGACCAAGGTCACGGAAAAGGGGTCTGACCCCTTTTTATTTCCGGCGTCCCATGAGAAAAGGGGGCTGACCCCTTTTTCTCCGTACGAGGAGGACTGCGCATCATGTCGCTCAACGAGGAACCGGTCCGCTACATGGAACGGACCCGCGCGTACTACCGGGCGCTCGGCTACACCAGGGACTACGTCTGGGCCACGCACGACGAGGTGCCCTTCGCGCGCCTCACCAGGCCGCTGCGCGAGGCGCGCATCGGCCTGGTGACCAGCGCGCGCCCGGCCGACGGCTCGAACCTGGACGCGCAGGGCGTGCGCCACGCCTGGTCCGGCGCGGTCGATCCGCTGCCGACCAGCCTGAGCACCGACAACCTGGCCTGGGACCGGGAATCGACGCACACCGAAGACCGCGAGAGCTACCTGCCGATCGCCGCCGTCACCGCCCTCGCGCGCGAGGGCCTCATCGGCGGCATCACGGCGCGCTTCCACGGCGTGCCGACCGAATACAGCCAGCGCAAGACCATCGACGTGGACGCGCCTGCGATTCTCGCTGGCTTGCGCGAGGACGGCGCCGACGCGGCCCTGCTGAGCGCCCTCTGACCCGTGTGTCACCAGACCGTGAGTCTGGTCGCACGGCATCTCGAGGCGAACGGCATGCCCACCGTGATGGTCGGCTCGGCGCGCGACATCGTCGAGCATTGCGGCATCGCGCGCTTCCTTTTCACCGACTTTCCGCTCGGCAATCCCTGCGGCCACCCCTGGGAGGCGGCCATGCAGAAGGACATCGTGACCGCGGCACTCAGGTTGCTGGAGACCGCGACCGGTCCGCGCACCACCGTGGCCTCGCCGCACGCCTGGAAGCCCGATCCCGAATGGCGCACGCGCTACAACCGGGTCGACCCGGCCGACAGGGAACGCCTGCTGGCGATCGGCGAGGAGCGACGCCGGAGCAGGAGGGAAGCGCAGCGGCGCGCGGCTACTCGATGACCTGATCCGCGCGCAGCAGGAGGGCCTGCGGGAGTTTCAGCCCGAGCGCCCGGGCGGCCTTCAGGTTCAGCGTCATGCGGTAGTTCATCGGTTCCTCGACCGGCAGGTCCGCCGGCTTCGCGCCGCGCAGGATCTTGTCCACGTAGGGCGCGCCGCGGCCGATCTGGTCGGCGTTGTCGGTGCCGTAGGAGGCGAGCCCGCCGGTTTCGACGTAGCGCTCGTCGACGTACACCGCCGGCAGGCCGGCGCGCGCGGCATTGCCGACCAGTGCGGCACGCATTTCGAAGAGGTGCGTCGGGTCCGCGGTACCCAGCACGCCCTGCACGCCCTCGCGCAGCATGCGCTCGAAGGCCGGCGCCAGCTCCTCGATGGTGCGGGCCTCGGCCGTGAGCAGTTGCAGGCCGAGCGCCTGCGCGATCTTTCCATAGGCGTCGATGAAGCGTTTGGCCACCACCGGCACGGCGGGATTGACCAGCACCGCGACGCGCCGGATGCCGGGCCTGAGCTCGCGCAGGAGTTCGATCCGCTTGCCGTCGAGTTCGTTCGCGCGGGTCGAGGTGCCGGTGACATTGCCGCCGGGGCGGGCGAGGCTCGCGACCAGGCCGACTTTCTCCGGATTGAATGCGATGGAGAAGACGATCGGCACCTCGCGTGTCTGCTTCATTGCAACGAGCGTCATGGCCCCGAAATAGGCGTACAGGACGTCCGGCTTCTTCGCCAGCAGGCCCGCGATCACCGGTGCGTAGCGCGCGGGGTCGCCGTTCGCATAGTCGGTCACGTATTCGATGTTGCGTCCTTCGACCCAGCCCAGCTCGCCCATGCGCTTGCGGAACGTCGTCACGCCCTCGTTGGGAACGTCGGCCGCATGCGGGATCGCGATCGCCACGCGGCGCATGGCGGGTTTTTGCGCCCGCGCGAAGGGCGCAAGGGTGAGAAGGCTGATTCCAGCGAGAACCCGGCGGCGGTGCATGTGATCCCTTTCGGTTTCCACGACAAAGCGCAAGCACCGGGATCAAGGGGCAGGGGGATCCTGCCCATCCCGGTCGGAAATCAGTCTACACGAGGGGCCGCCTGACCAGACCGGAATCTGCATCCGGCGGATTTCTTGTAGTCTGGCAGAGCCATGGCGACCCCACCGAACCTGCTCGACGGCCTCACCGTGCTCGACTGCACGCGCGTGCTCGCCGGCCCCTACTGCACGCGGCTGCTGGCCGACCTCGGCGCGCGCGTGATCAAGGTCGAGCGTCCGACGCTCGGCGACGACACCCGCGCCTTCCCCCTGCAGCTCGAGGCGGGCCGCAGCGACCAGAGCACCTACTTCACCCGCTTCAACGCCGGCAAGGAAAGCGTGGCCATCGACCTCGCGCACCCGCAGGCGCGTGCGGTGCTGCTCGACCTCGCACGCAAGGCGGAGGTGCTCATCGAGAACTTCGTGCCCGGCGTGATGGCCCGGCACAGGCTCGACTACGACGCGGTGGCGGCGGTAAATCCGTCCATCGTCTACTGCTCGATCTCCGGCTATGGGCAGACCGGCCCGCTGCGCGACCGGCCGGCCTTCGCGCACCTGATCAACGCCGCCTCGGGTGCCATGGACCTCGACCGGCAGGGCGCTGCCGAGCCGCGCGTGGCCTACCTGCAGTCGGCCGATGCGCTCGCCGGCGTGCACGCCTTCGGCCTGGTGCTGGCCGCGGTGCTGCGGCGGCGAAAGACCGGCGAGGGCGCCAACCTCGATGTCTCGATGCTGCAATCGTTGTGGGGCGCGGAGGACATCAGCATCGCCGCCGCGCTCAACGGCGGCGAGACCCTCAAGGGCCCGCGTCCGGGCATGATCATTCACGAGGTCGGCGGGCGGCAGCTCGCCATGCAGTTCATCGGCGGCGGACCGACCTGGGATCGCGTGCTCGCCGTCATGGGCCCGGACAGCGGCATCGGCGACGCGCGCTTCGCCACAGCCGAGGGCCGGCGCGAGCATTGGCCGGAACTGCGCCGGATGATCTGCGACTGGCTCGATCGCTTCGCCTCGGTGGACGAAGCCATCGAGGCGCTCGGCAAGGCGCGCATTCCCTGCGCGCCGGTGCGGACCATGGAGGAGGCGATGGCGCACCCGCACATGGCAGCGCGCGGGGCGTTCTCCGACATCCCGCATCCCGCGCGCGGCACGGTGCGCGTGACCTCTGCGCCGTTCCTCATCGACGGCACGCCGGTGCCGGCGCGCGGGGCGGCGCCGTATCGCGCGGGCGAGGACACGCGCGCGGTCCTCGCCGGCACGCTGGGCTATTCCGCCGAGCGCATCGACGCGCTGCTCGCAAGCGGGGCGGTCGCCGCGCCCTGAGCGCGGTGGACAAAAAAGGGGTCAGACCCCTTTTCCCGGATCTCAGTAGACGATCCGCGCTTTCCTGCCTGGAAATGGGGTCTGACCCCTTTTTTTTCGGCACCGTCCGCGCGAAAGGGATTCTGACCCTCTTTCTACCCGCAGCCCCTTCTCTCAGGCCTCGTCGAAATCCTTCGCCGCATGCCGCTCAGGCAACTGGCTCGCCGGATCGCCCCAGGTGCGATTCACCATGCGGCCGCGCTTCACCGCCGGGCGTGCTGCGATCGCGTTGGTCCAGCGCTGCACGTTCTTGTATTCCTGCACGCTGAGAAACTCGCCGCCCTCGTAGAGCAGGCCCTTGGCCAGCGCCCCGTACCAGGGCCAGATCGCCATGTCGGCGATGGTGTACGCGTCACCGGCGATGTACTCGTTCTTCGCCAGCTGCTTGTCGAGCACGTCGAGTTGCCGCTTCACTTCCATGGCGAAGCGGTCGATGGCGTATTCGATCTTGGTCGGCGCGTAGGCGTAGAAGTGGCCGAAGCCGCCGCCGAGGTAGGGGGCCGATCCCATCTGCCAGAACAGCCACGACAGGCACTCGGCCCGCCTCGCGCCCGACTCCGGCAGGAAGGCGCTGCCGAACTTCTCGGCGAGGTACATCAGGATCGAGGCCGATTCGAAGACGCGCGTCGGCGGCGTGGTGCTGCGATCGAGCAGCGCGGGAATCTTCGAGTTCGGGTTGATGGCGACGAAGCCCGAGCCGAACTGGTCGCCCTCGGTGATCCTGATCCGCCAGGCGTCGTATTCCGCGCCCGCGTGCCCTGCGGCGAGCAGTTCCTCGAACATCACCGTGACCTTCACGCCGTTCGGCGTCGCCAGCGAATACAGCTGGAACGGGTGCGTGCCGACCGGCAGATCCTTCTCGTGCGTCGCGCCGGAGACCGGGCGGTTGATGCTGGCGAATTTGCCGCCGCTTTCCTTGTTCCAGGTCCAGACTTTCGGGGGCGTGTAGTCGGTCGCGTCGGCCATATGCGTGGGACTCCGATCGGGAAGGGAGAAACGAGGCGCGAAGGGTAAACCCTGCGCGTGCGGAGCGGAAATCGCCCCGATCTCCGGTACCGGCCTTGGTATCCTCCGCGGTCACGAAGGAGATTGCATGGCCGAGATCGAGTATTTCTATTCAGCGCATTCCGCGTTTGCCTACCTGGGGTCTGCCCGCTTCATGGAGATCGCCAGGGCCGCCGGACGTACCATCCGGCATCGGCCGAACGACCTGGCCCGGGTCGTCCCGGCCTCGGGGTCCTCGCCATTCAGCGCGCGCAGCAAGGGGCATTACGCCTACTTTTTTCGCCGCGAGATCGACCGCTGGGCCGAGGCGCGCAACGCGCCCGTGATGGCAGGCCGCCCCACCCACCACGACAACGACATGACGCTCGCCAACGGCATGCTGATCGCCGGCATCGTCCAGGGCCATAACGTCGACCGACTCGCCCACCTGATGCTGGAGAGCCATTGGCGCGACGATTCCGACCTCGCCGACCGCGACACCCTGGTGGCGCTCGGCAAGCGCGCCGGCCTCGATCCTGCGCCCCTTCTCGAGGCGGCCCTGAGCGAGAACGTGCAGGCGATCTACGAGGCCAACACGCAGGAAGCGATCAAGCGCTCGGTGTTCGGCTCGCCGACCTACTTCGTCGACGGCGACATGTTCTACGGGCAGGACCGGCTGGAAATGGTCGAGCGTGCCCTGCGCAAGCCCTTTGCCCCCTCGCCGGCGCCGCACGTGCCCGGCGGAAAAGGGGTCTGACCCCTTTTTCGGGGGCGTCCGGACAAGGGCAAAAAGGGGTCTGACCCCTTTTTCAGGGGACGCGCAGTTCGGCGTCCAGGTCGTGGCCGTAGAGCCAGGCGCTCTGGCGCAGCGGGTCGCCGTTGGCGAACTCGAGGTCGCGCTGCTGCTGTTCGGGCCCGTCGGGCAGGTGGTTGCGCAGTTCGCGCCCGCGGCTCATGCGCTGGACTTCGCTGGCGCGCGGCCGGCGGATCGTTTCGTAGTGTTGCAGGGCCTGCGGGGCCGAGGCCGCATCCGCGTGCCGCAGGCAGGCGGCGAGCACCGCGGCATCCTCGATCGCCTGCGCCGCACCCTGCGCGAAGAACGGCAGCATGGCGTGCGCCGCGTCACCGAGCAGGCTGATGCGGCCCTCGGTCCAGCGCTCGAGCGGCGTGCGGTCGTACAGGGCCCAGCGCGTGGTGCGGGTGGCCGAGCCGATCAGCTGGTGGACCCGGTCGTCCCAGCCTTCGAATTCCTTCGCCAGATCCTCGATCCTGCCTTCCGCGGTCCACGATTCGGTGCGCCAGTCCCCGGCCGGGACGATGGCAACGACATTGACCAGGCGTCCGCCCGAAACCGGGTAGTGCACGAAATGACGGCCGGGCCCGAGCCACAGCGTTTGCACCGGGCGAAGCGCCATCTGCGGCGCGTCGGCGGCGGGGACCAGGCAGCGAAACGCGCACAACCCGGAAAATCGTGCTTCAACCTCCGGCGCGACCGTCGGCCTGAGCGCCGAATGGATGCCGTCCGCGCCGATCACCACGTCGGCTTTCGCCGTCGTTGTCGCGTCGGCGCGGTGGCGGAAGACAAGTTCCACCTCGCGCGCATCCCGCCTCGCCTCGACGCAGCGGTGGTCGAGCCGAAGCGCCGCCTCGGGGAGCGCCTGCCGCAGCAGCGCGACGAGGTCCGCGCGGTGCGCGACGTAGCAGTGCGCGCCGTAGAGGCGCTCGCATTCTTCGCCCATCGGCTGCACGAAGAGCACGCGCCCGTCCTGCCAGCGGCGGAACTCCCAGGCGGCCTCGAGGCGCACCGCGAATTCGGGCAGCCTGTCGGCGAGCCCGAGCTTGCCAAGCGCGCGCACCATGTTGGGCGCCACCACGATGCCGGCGCCGACCTCGTGCAGTTCGCCCGCCTGCTCGTAGACCGTCGCCTCCAGCCCCGCCTGGCGCAGGAAGAGCGCGGCGGCGAGTCCGCCGAGGCCGCCGCCGACGATTGCGATGCGCATCATAAAAAAGGGGTCAGACCCCTTTTCCGCGTTCGAGGCGAAAGCCGAGGTGGGTCTTCACCGCCGGCCACTCGGTGGCGAGGATCGAGTAAACGCAGGTGTCGCGCAGCGAGCCGTCGGCGTGGCGCATGTGGTTGCGCAGGATGCCGTCGAGCTTCGCGCCGAGCCGCTCGATGGCGCGGCGGCTGGCGTGGTTGAAGAACGAGGTGCGGTACTCGACCACGATGCAGCCCAGGGTCTCGAAGGCGTGCGTCATCAGCATCCGCTTGCACTCGGTGTTGAGCGCCGAGCGCTGCACGCGTGCCGCGTACCAGGTCGAGCCGATCTCGACGCGCTTGTTGGCGGCGTCGATGTTCATGTAGGTGGTCATGCCGACCGGTGTGCCCTTCGCGTCCAGCACGGCGAAGGGCAGCATGCTTCCCTTCGCCTGCAGCCCGAGGCGTCGCTCGATCTCGGCCCGCATGCCCGCGGGCGAGGGCACGCTGGTATACCAGAGCTTCCAAAGTTCGCCGTCCTGCACCGCCTCGGCGAGCGCGTCACGGTGCCCGGGCGTGAGCGGTTCGAGCGTCGCGTGACTGCCGCGCAGGGTGAGGGGTTCGGGCCAGGCCATGTTCAATGCCTGTGCCGCGCGCCGTGCCCGGCGTGCGCGCCCTCCGCGCCGTAGCCGCGGAGGCCGGCGTAGCGGGCGTTCTGCTCGGGCGTCAGGATCTCGACCTGCGCCAGGTGGGCCTCGAGGTGAACCGCGCGAAGTTTCGCCTGCAGCGCGCCGATCTCGCTGAGCGTGCTGTTCAGGCGCGCGGGCGTCACGGTCCTGCTGGCGAACAACCGGTCGAGCTTGCGCTCTTCCTCCACCAGTTCACGGCCGAGCGCCTTGGCGCGCGACTCCATCGAGGCGAAGAGGGCTTCGGTTCGCGCGCGCTGCGCCGGCGTGAGGGCGAGCGGTTCGGCGAGTTCCAGCACGTGGGCCGGGCCTGCGTAACCGTTGAGTTCCGCGGCCTTGGCCAGGCCGCCGCCCTTGCCCTCGAGGTACGCGCTGATCTCCTCGGCGGACAGGGCCTTGATCTCGCGCGTGTCCTGGCCGACGTAAGGCGATGGCGGCGGCGCGGCGCAAACGCCGAGGGCCAGCGTCGCCAGCGCGACGAAGCCGGCAATGCGTCGATGCTTCATTGGTGTCTCCCGTGAGAAACGCGTTGGCCTGCAGACTGACATGCCAGTGATCGGGCGGGGCATCGTCGCCCGCCGGCCTTGTACGCGTCAACCGGCTTGTATTGCCAAAGGGCGCCTGGCGCCGTCGGGACGAAAGCTTGACTTCGGGATGCCTTACGCCAGCATCGCACCTCGGACTCCGGCGGCCCTGACGGCCGCTTCGACCAGTCCCCCGGACTTCGCGTCCTCGATGAACCGCTGCAGGTAGGGCAAGTCCGGGTTCGCGCCCATGGGGGATGCCCAGGGCGAATCGGTCGAAGGAAAACCCGCCCTCGAGCACCCGGGCGCCGGGCAGCTGATCCGCCAGGGTGAAAAGATTCGCCTTGTTGGCGGCAAAGACGTCCACCTTCCCGGATCGCACCAGGTTCGCGGCATCCGGCATGGCAACCTCAGTCAGCTCGGGATCCCCCAGCGTGCGCAGCAGGGGTGGGATGACGGCCCCGCCCGCCGGCACCCCGACCCGGATCCCAGGTCTATTCACCTGAGCCATGGTCTTGATGATCGAACCTTCGGGGACGAGAAAGCCGTGCTCGATGCTGAGGTAGACCGCGGTGAAACGCATCGATTTCTCGCGATCCGGGTCCTGCGCGACAAATGCGACGTCCCAGGTACCAGCGTTCGCGTCTTCGACGAGAAGCCGGGGCGTCTGGTAGATCACCGGCTCGTACGGCACCCTTATCCGGCGGGCGAGTTCCCTCCCGAGCGCGTATCCCACGCCTTTCAGTTCGCCCGACGCGGGGTCCCGGATGACATTCGTGGGGCCGCCGAGATAGAGCGCCGCGCGAAGCCTGCCGGTGGGTGCCAGCGCCTGGCGTTCTTCCTGCGTTGGCACGGATTGAACGCCTGCATGGCCCGTAGGCAAGAGTCCGCGCATTTCGATCACGGCCTGTCTCGCGGCGCCCGTCGTGTCGTGCTTTGGCGTTTGCTGCGCACTGGTATCCGGCTTCTGGCGCGCGCAGCTTGCGGCGCGCCGGACTGCAAGTCGATATTCGGTGGTGCGTGCATGTGCAGATGACGAGCCGCTATTCGATCACCCGGTTGGCGCGCAGGAGAACGTTCCGCGGGATCGTGATCCCGAGCAGCAGGGTTCTGCGCGCAATCATTCGATCACCCGGTCCGCGCGCAGCAAGGTCGACTGTGGAATCCTGAGGCCGAGCGCATTCGCGGTTCTAAGGTTGACGGTCAACTCGAACCGGGTCGCGAGCTCGACGGGGAGATCCCCGGGCTTCGCGCCCTTCAGGATCCTGTCGACATGGCCGGCCGCCTGCCGGTAGGTGTCGACGATGCTCGGCCCGTAGGACATCAGGCCTCCGGCATCCGCAAAGCTGTCGGTGAAGTACATCGCAGGCAGGCGATGGCTTGCGGCGAATCGAACGAGCTTGTCCCGCTGGGTGGCCGAGAACGGGCTGGGGGTCACGATCAGGCCCCGCGCGTCGCTGCCGACGATGGCGGCAAGCGCCTCGTCGAGCTCCGCGAGATTCGTCGCGTGGTGCACGTCGAGCCTGACATTCAGATTCTTCGCAGCCAGCCCGAGCTCCTTCACGAACCTCGCGGCGGCTGCATTGCTCGAACTCCAGAGCGCGGCGAAGTGCGAGACGGCGGGGGCGGCCCCGTAGAGCAGCTCCAGCCACTTTCCGGCAAAGCCGTCGCCAACCGCGAACGAAAAGCCGGTGATGTTTCCCCCGGGGTGTGCAAGGTTCGACACGATGCCCCCGGCCACCGGATCGCTTGAGCCTGCGAAGACGATCGGGATCGTGGTGGTGGCCTTCTTGGCGGCGCGTGCGCCGATCGTCGCGCCGACCACGAGCACATCGACCCTCAGGCCGATCAGCTCTTCAACGAGCCCGGGCAGGCGTTCGGGACGCCCTTCGGCAAACCGCATCTCCACAACGACATTGTGCCCCTGCGTATACCCCAGCTGCCGGAGCCCTTCGAGGAACGCCTCGTTCCTCGGGCCGGGCGGTGTCGGCGACAGGAACCCGATCCGGAACAAGCGGGTCGCGGGCTGCGCCATGGCCTTGCGCGCCGGAACGAGCGGCGCGGCGAGCAACGCGACTCCGCTAACGACGAAGTTCCTGCGTCCAGCCAGGTCCATGGAGCCCCCTTTCGCGACGAGGCATGCGCCAGAGTCTACGCTTTCCTTCGACCAAGGGAGGCAACCGCCCATCCCCAGACTTGAGACATGCGCCCCTCGACACCACGCGCGAATGCCTTTCAGTTCGGCCGATGTCGGGTCCCGGAGGATTGTGGGGCCGCCACGATAGAGCGCTGCGCGAAGCCTGCCGGTTGGCGTCAGGGCCTGACATCAGCAGCTTGTCGGCCCCGCCCTCCGGTCCTGCGAAACACAGCGCCCTCCGAAGCGTCTTCGTGTGGCCGCGATCCACCGCTTGTGGCAAGGTCCATCCGTGCGGCCCGGACGCTGAAATCCCCCAGGTAGCAACATATACGTTACCAAAAGACCGATTCCGGCGTCCGATCGGTTCCACCCCGTCCCACGGAGCACCCATGTCAGGCAAACGCATCGCCCTCGGCGGCTTCATGCACGAGACCAACACCTTCCAGCCGCAGAAGACGACCTACGCCGATTTCGCCGAGGCCGCCGACCGGCCGCCGCTCGCGCGCGGCGCGGAGGTGCTGACGCGCTTCGAAGGCATGAACACCTCGATCGCCGGCGCGCTCGAGGTCCTCAGGCCCACCGGCGCGACGCTGCTGCCGCTGCCCTGGACCTCGACCACGCCCGCGGGCTACGTCACCGAGGACGCCTTCGAGCGCATCGCCGGCATGATCCTCGCCGACCTGCGCGCCGCGCTGCCGGTGGACGCGGTCTACCTCAGCCTGCACGGGGCGATGGTGGCCGAGCACCTCGAGGACCCGGAAGGCGAGCTGCTCGCGCGGGTGCGCGCGCTGGTCGGGCCGGACACGATCGTGGTCGCCAGCCTCGACCTGCACTCGAACACCACGCGGCGCATGTTCGAGATGTCGGACGCGATGATCGCCTACCGCACCTACCCGCACGTCGACATGGCCGATACGGGCCTGAAGAGCGGGCGGCTGCTCGCCGACATCCTCGCGCGCGGGCGTCGCCCCGAGAAGTTCTTCCGCCAGTTGCCGTTCCTGATTCCGCTGTCCTGGCAATGCACCACGCTGGAACCGGCGCAGTCGATCTACGCCAAGGCCGAGTCGATGCACGATGCCCGCGTGGCGAGCGTGAACTTCACGCCGGGTTTCCCTGCGGCCGACATCCATGATTGCGGGCCGGCGGTGTTCAGCTACGGCTGGGAGCGCGCGGCCACCGAGCGCGCGAACGAAACGCTCTACAACATGGTGCTCGAGGCCGAGGGGCAGTTCGCCGGCCGGCTGCACAGCCCGGACGAGGCGGTGCACGAGGCGATGCGCATCACGCAGGGCGCGGCGCGCCCGGTGGTGCTCGCCGACACGCAGGACAACCCCGGCGCCGGCGGCAGCGCCGACACCATCGGTCTGCTGGAGGCCATGGTGCGCCTGCGCGCGAAACGTGCGGTGCTCGGCGTGCTCGCGGACGCGGAAGCCGCGCGTGCGGCGCATGCCGCGGGGCAGGGCGCGACGCTCAACATCGGCATCGGCGCGCGCTCCGGCGCCTGGGGCGAGCGGCCCTTCGAGCAGCCGTGGAAGGTCGAGCGGCTGAACGACGGGCGCATGACCTGCCACGGGCCGATGATGAAGGGCTGGCCGCTGGCGCTCGGGCCGGTGGCGCTGCTCTCCTCGGGCGAGGTGCGCGTGGTGGTGGCCTCGCGCAAGGTGCAGGCCATGGACCAGGAGCCGTTTCGCCACGTCGGCATCGAGCCGCGCAGCGAGCGCATCGTGGCGCTGAAGAGTTCGGTGCATTTCCGCGCCGACTTCGAGCCGCTGGCGGAAGCCGTGCTGGTGGTCGAGTCGCCCGGGGCGATGATCGCCGACCCGGCGAAGCTCGGCTTCACGCGGCTGCGACCTGGCGTGCGCCTGCGTCCGCTCGGGCCGGCATTCGCGCCTGCTATGCTTACGTGGGTCGGCCGTCCGCCGGCAACACCATCTTCGCCGTGACGGGATCGCCGTGGTAGTGTGGCGACATGATCCGCACGCCATTGCGGTTGAAGACGTCTTGGATCGCGGCATTTAGGTCGCTTGCAACGCGCGCCCGCGTCGTCGGCGACGCCGCGTCGACGCGGCAGATGAGGCGATAGCAGACGTAGAAGTCCGAAAGCGCAGTTTGCACCACGTAGGGCGCGGGGACGCGGACGATCTCGGGGCGCGCGCCAGCCGCCTCGACCAGCATCTCGTGTACCTGCCGCCAGGGCGTGTCATAGCCGATCGTGACCGAGACATCGAGCACGTAGTCGCCACCGTCGCCGGCCCTCGAATAGTTCCGCGTCGGATTGGCGAGCACGAACGTGTTTGGAATCGATATCTCCTCGCCCATGCCGGTACGCAGTCGGGTGACGAACAGCCCGATCTCGGTCACCGTGCCTTCGTGCTCCGCAATCCGGACGTACTCGCCGACGCGAAGCGCATAGGTGTAGACGATCATCGCGCCGCTTGCGATCTGGCCGACCACCCCCGCAGCGCCGATCGAGACCATGAGGCCGAGGATGACCGAAAGGCCCTTGAAGGCCTCGGTGTGGGAGCCCGGCAGGTAGGGATACGCCATGGCAAGCGCAAACAGCCACAGGACGGCATTGACGATACGGCGGGTCGCCGGCGCGGTATGCGTGTTGATGAATCGTCGCTCGTCGGGACCTTCGCGCACGCTGTCGAACAACTCCGCCGCCACGCGCGTCGCCACCCAGGCCAGCAGGAAGATGAATGCCGCGATGAAAAGCTCCGGCAGCGCGTCGGCCATGGCCCCCACCGCCTGCGCGCCGAGGCCGCGAATGGAATGCGCCAGGCTCTCGCCGACGGATCGCGTGAGCTGGAACTGGGACAGGCTGTAACTGAGGTAGGCGAAGGCGACGCCCAGGCCAACGATCCAGGTCGCGAGAAAAATCGCGCGATCCGCAAGGCCGGGCAACACGACGGCCAGTCGTCCGCGCTGCGCGGCGTGCGTGCTGCCGCGTTCCAAAACCCTCTGCACGCGCCGGCGCAGCGCGCCGGAGCCGCTCAGCGCCGCCGCCGTGGCGACTGCAAGCAGCGTGGTGGCGAGCAGCACCTTCACCAGCGCCTCGAGGTTCGCGTACGCACCGCGCGCCCTGCGTGCCTCGCTCCAGGCCATGTGCAGCTTGCGTGACGCAGCGTTCGCGAGGTCATCCGGCGTTTCCCCCGAGGCAGCGCGCGCGTCGCCATCGACAACCAGGAAGAGAGGCTTGCCATCGAGCGCCACCTCCAGGCCCAGCGCGTTGCGCTTCACCGAAGTCCACCCGTCGCCGGGCCGGGCGAGCGCATCCTCGAGCTGCCGGCGCGCGGCTTGCGCGCGGTCCTGCGCGCTGAAGGTTCCGAGGGGGGCGCGAAAGACGTGAATCGTGCGATGGCCGACGACCAGCGGTTCGCCGGCTCCGTCTTCGGCGGCATTCACCGAACCGGGGGCCGCCAGTGCCAGCAGCATCGCGGGAACACCGAGTCGTGCGAGACCGCGGGCAATCCGGCTTCGCAGCATCGCCAGGCGCCGCACCAGGTTCAGTGGGGCTGCCGGCGCCATTCGTAGATGCCTGCGTCCCCCATCAGCGTGAAGTAGAGCGCGCCGTCTTTGATCCGGTAGCCGCGCACGTACGCGAGGTCGCGCACCACGCGCTCATCGAGCTGCGGTGGCGGACAGAGCGCGCGCGTCGCGGCGATGGGGCCGAAGCTGAGCGTGCCGGTATCCGCTCCACCGGCCTTCGCGCTCCAGCTTCCGGTGGCGTGGTTGCAATCGAGGCGCAGGCTCACTTTTCCGCCTGCGTCGAAGCGAACAATGAACCGTGCCGGATCCTCGATGCGCGTCGTCCCCTGCCTGTCGTCCATCGAATGCATGGCGTG
>DATCYZ010000098.1:0-14943 GCA_036526195.1 Burkholderiales bacterium | reverse complement strand
ATGACTTGCTGATGCAGTTCCAGGCGGATTTGCTGGGGGTGCCTGTGGTGCGGCCCAAAGTGTTGGAGACGACGGCGTTGGGGGCTGCGTTTCTGGCGGGGTTGACGTCTTCGGTGTGGGCGTCGAAGGAAGAGATCGAGGGGTTCTGGGCGGTGGAGAAGCGGTTTGAGCCTTCGATGGAGGCGTCCACGCGGGAGGGGTTGATGGGGCGGTGGAGGGAGGCGGTGAAGCGGTCGAGGAAATGGAATCCGTGATACGAGCGCGGCGATTTCGCAGCGTACGAGTCGATCCCGCGCCGTAGTGGCGCGGTCTATACAGGAAGCATCCAAACCATGAGATTCGCCATTGCCACTATCGCAGTGTCGCTGTCACTCATCTGAGCCGTTGCTGGATCTCAAGAGAAGTTCGCGGCCAGGATCGATTTCTCGAAGATCAAGGGGTGTTCCGGTGAATCACCGGAGATAGTCCTGAGCGCCGTGCCGTCCGGTACCACGTTATTCGAGGTATCGCTTTATGATCACGATGCGCCGCGCTACAACCACGGCGGCGGCAAGGCTGCGAATGACGGCAGCGGTCGCATTCCTGCTGGCGCAGTCCGTGGCAACTACGATGGCCCTTGCCCACCCTATACGCATACGTACGAATTCACGATTACGGCCCGCGACAAGGAGGGCAAGGAACTGGGCGAAGCCTCCATCAAGGGCGAATTTCCCCCGTCCAATAAGTAGGATCTCCGAATAGCTGGCCGAGTCGCATCAGCCGTTGAATGTGTCCTGCATGTCCGACTTGGTCTCGGGATTTTCTGGGTGGGAATCGCGGTGCGGCCAATCGGGAGGGGGTTGGTGCGAATCCCCGCGAAGGTCTTACCCGTGCCTTACTCCACCTCCACCACCCCCGCAGCCACAACCCCAATCACACTCACCCCCGCCTCAAACACCGGCGCCGCCACCGCCTCCGCCGCCACCCCGCGCGAAGCCATCATCGGCCGCGGCGAAGGCGAACCGCCTGAAGTGTTCAACCCCAGCCGCCGCACCTTGTAGCCCTTCCCGCCGAGCGCCTTGACGGCAATCGCAGCCCGCGCGCGAAACGCGGCGACGGCCTCGGTGATCAACTCGTCCTCGACCCTAGAACGCGTCTCCCGCGACACGGAAAACGACACGCCGCCCAGCGACATCGTCGATTGCAATTTCCCGATCAGGCCGGCCATGGCCTCGACATCCTTCGACTCCAACCGGATCTCCACGCGCCCGCGCCAGCCGGTGAGCTTCTGGTCGCGCCCGTACACCGGATAGGTGCGCGAACCGCCGCTGGTGGCCTTCACGGCAGCAACCGCCTTCGCCAGGCGCAGCCCCTCCCCGGACGCCCGGTTCAGCTGGTCGGCCACGCGCGAGGCCACGGCGTCGTTCACTTCGATGAACAGGGTCGCGTTCATCAGGTCGTTCTCGATTTCGCGCGACACCGAGGCCTGCAACTCGACCTGGTTGAAGCGCGCGGCCTCGACCTCGTGCGCGAGCGCGGTGCCGCCCAGGGCGGCAGACAGCAGGAAAACGAAAGCTCGTTCCATGGCACGCCCTCTCGTTCTGGACACGGTCACGCCCTCAGCCAACACGCTCAGCCCCTTCCAGCCGCGCCAGCCCCCGATCGAAGGTCCCCAGCGGCAGGTGCCCCGCCTTGCGCGCGACCTCGAGCATCAGGCAATCGGAAAATTCCGGCGCGGAACGCCCCCGGAACCGCGCCAGCGCGGCCGCCACCACGTCCTCGTCCTGCAGCACGAGTTCGCGGTGATTGAGCAGCATCTCCACCGCCGTGGCGATGGCCTTCGCGTCGAGTTCATAGACCGAGGCTAGCACCCAGGTCGCCTCGACCAGGGCCAGGTGCGAGACCCAGGCGCCCTTCGCCACCCAGGCCTCGGCGGCCCGGGTCTGCGCGGGCTCGTCGCGCGTGACCAGCCGGACGACGAGGTTGGTGTCAGCCGCGCGCATGGCGCCGCCTGACGAGGCGCCGCACCCCGGCCTTCATGTCCCCGGTGCTCGCCGCCTTCGGGGCGCCCTTCGGAAACAGGGCCTTGTGGATGTCCTCAGAGGAATGCCGTCCCGCGCGCCGAACGACGACCTGGTCGCCCTGCGCCTCCCACTCGAGGATCGAGCCCGGGCCGACGCCGAGCTTGCGGCGCACCTCGACCGGCACCGAGATCTGTCCCTGCGCGGTCAGTTTTGACTGGGCGATGGTCATGGCAGGTCCATATTACCCGGGTAATGAATCACTGCACAAGCCCACCCTACCTAGCGATCCCCCGCGAGCAGCGACCCGACCCGGTTCGACTCGCCGAGCACGAAGCCGGTGAACTCCTCCAGCGCCGCCTCGGTGACCGCTGCCGGGTCGACCAGGTACTCCATGGTGCCGAAGCACTCGACGTTGCGCATGCGCAGCAGCAGCTTGCCGGTCTCGTAGTTGCCCTCGAGCAGCGCGCTCGCGTCGAGCTCGCAGGGAAACTCGAAGGTGGTGCTCAGCACCGAGCCGCGCTCGTTGCGCTTTTCCCGCGTCCTGGCTTCGATGCGGTAGTCCTTGAGCAGCTTCTGCAGGCGTTCGCTCGCCGGGTACTCGCGTTCGATGCGGATCGTCTTGCCGCCCGAGACGCTGAAGTAAAGCGACACCCCTTCCCAGCGCTTCTTGTCCTTGCTCGCCTCGCGCATACGCATGTCCGCGCGGCCCGTGTTCCAGGCAAGGCCCGAAAACTCGGGCACGCCCGCAATCGAGTACCCCATGTGCGTGTACCTGGGCTTGACCACGTTGAGCTGCTCGACCAGCTCCTTGAAGTACGCGTAGGCCCGCTTCAGCGCCGCCTCGACCTTCTCTTCCCGCAGTTCGCGCGGGTCGGGCACCTTTTCCTCGGTGAGCTTGGCCTGCGCCTGCTGGCGCAGCGCCGCCAGGCGTCCGCCGGCGGCGGGCGCGGCCGGCGCGGCGGGTGCGGCCGGCGCGGGCGGCTGGGCGGGGACCGAGGGCGCTTCCTCGGTCACCTCGACCGCCGCGCCGCCAGTGCCTGCGCCTTCCAGCGCCGCGCCGAGCATGGCAATGTCCGCCGGGCTCGCGCCGACGAAGCTCACGCCAAGGCGATAGCCCTGCTTGTCCGGGGTCTGGATCGTCGAGACGATGCGCGCGCGAAGGCGCACCATTTTCGGCGCCCCGCCGCCGTTGCTCGGCTGGGCGAGCAGCATCGTGACGGTGGTGCCGGTGAGGTCGCCGTGCTCGCTGTGGATGGCCGCGCCACCGAGCGAGAGGTCGAGGGTCTGGGTATGCAGGACCGGCTTGCCCGCCGACTTGTCGAACACGACCCCGGTTTTCCAGACCGCCGGGTAGCGCTTGTTCTTCCTGCGATGATCGTTCGCGTTCGCTTGCATGGGGCGGTATCTTGGTCGTGGAACGGTGAGATGGTATCCGCCCGGGCGCGGGCGTCAAATCCGGGCCTGCGAAACGCGCCCCTTCAGCGCACCTGGAAGCGCTCGTCCACCGGTACCTGCATCGCGGTCATCATGCGGTTGCCCTCGGTGGCGAGGCCGATGATGTCCAGCATCTCGTTGTACTGGGCATCGGTCAGCCCTTTCTGCTTCGCGAAGAAGGTATGCGAGTGGATGCAGTACTCGCAGTTGTTCATGATCGACACCGTCAGGTAGATGAGTTCCTTGGTCACCGGGTCGAGCGCGCCCGGCCCCATCACCGCCTTGGCCTTTTCCCAGTTGCGCTTCAGCATCTCCGGGTGGTTCGCGGTCGCGCGCCAGGCGTTGTTCACGTAGTCGGAGTTTCGCGTCTTGCGGATGTCGTCGAAGACCTCGCGGGCGAGCGGCGAGGCCTGTTCATCGGTGAGCAGTCGGACGGTGGGCATACGGGCTCCTTGCGGGGTGAAAGGGCCAGTGTGCCACGGCGCCGGGTCCGATGGCTCAGCCCGGCTTTTTCGGCTTCCTGCCCTCGTTGCCGGCGATCACCTCGGCCTCGAGGTTCTGCGAGATCTCGCCCATGCGCTTCAGCACGTGCGGCTGCAGCCGCCCGTAGGCCTCGGCGAAGCGCGGGTTGACCGCCGCGGTGGCGTTTTCCGCGAGGCTCGCGCCGCTGCAGTCGCCATCGACGATGAACGGGCCGAAGTTGGCGACGCGGATCACCCACATCGCCTCGGGCAGGCCGAGTTCGTCCTTCCAGTGGACCGCCTCCACCGCTTCCACCGCGCGCCCGTAGAGCGCGGCGATGCCGTAGCCCACGGTGGTGAGGAACACCGTCCCGGTCTCACCGAAGACCTCGCGATAGATCGCGCCGTCCATGCCGCCCTTGCCGATGATGGCGCGGATGCCGAACTGGCGCACGTAATCGGGCACCCAGCGGCCGTAGCGGAAGCTCGCGGTGGCCTGGATGGAGGAGATCCGGTACTCACCCGGCGCGGTCTCGAGCCCCGCGGGCGCGCCGTGCATCTGCACGTTGCAGGTGCCGGCGAGGTCGATCGGCGGGCGGTGGCCCTTTTCGAGCACGTGCTGGTAGACCAGCGCGCGCCCGGTGTGGAGCCTGCCGTCGAGGAACACCACGTCGCCGATGCGCAACGCGCGCACCTCGGCCTCGGCGAGCGGCATCTTCAGCCTGAAGGTCCGCATGGCCGCCTCACACGCCTTCGCGCCGCGACCAGGCGCTGAACCAGGCGGGCGCGTCGCGCCGCTCCAGCGTGCCGTCGGCATGCACGCGGATCACCCCGCGGCGCGCGGCCTGGCAGATCTGGTGGATGCCCAGCGGCGTGAGCGCGCTATGCGTGTAGGCGATCTCGACGTGCACGTCGAGCGCGTAGTCGCCGGTGCCGGGATAGCCCATGGCGCTCAGCCCGAGCGAGTTGGCGAGCGCGCGCAGCTCGTCCTCCAGCTCGGCGATGGCGGTCTCGGGGTGGCGATCGCCGATCGGGCGCAGCACCGCCGCCTGCTTGGCGATGCTGAAGGCCTGGTCCTTGGTGCCCCCGATGCCCACGCCGATGATCACCGGCGGGCAGGTGAGGCCGCGCCGCCCGAACTCGGCGATCGCGTCGATCAGGCCCTTGCGCACCCCGTTCAGGCCGTCGCCGTCGACCAGCATGCGGAAGTCGCTGCCGAAGGCCCCGCCCTTGTGCACCGCGATCAGCTCCACCCAGTCGGCGTCGGGTTCGAAGCGGTAGTCGAGGTTCGGCGCGAACACGCCGAGGTTGTTGCCGGGATTGCGCCGGGTGATCGGGTGCACGCGGTTGGAGCGCAGCGCGAGGTCCTGGGTGACGCGCACCGTGGCGCGGCGCACCGCGCGCTCCAGCCCGACGAAGCCGGTCTCGAGCAGCGCCTCGTTGCCGGCCACCGCGAACACCCGCAGCACGCCGACATCGGCGCAGATCGGGCGCTGGTCCGCCTCGGCGACGTTCGAGTTCTCGACGATGGACTGCAGCACGAACTTCGGCAGTTCGGCCGACTCGCGCGCGAGCGCGCGGCCGAGCGCGCGCTTGACGTCGACCGGGTGCGTGGTCGCCGCGAGGCGGTGCGCCTCGTAGGCGGCGTCCTCCAGCCAGGATTCCTTGATGACCCGCGATGCGGCGCGGCGTTTTACCCCGGATTTGAGCGATGGCATGGTGTCCTCCTCAGGGCCCATGCTAACAAGCGCGGGCCCGCGCTGCTGCGAAACGCCCGCCCGCGCGAAATGTTCCCGATCGGGAACATTCCCCTCGGGCGGGCGCCGCGCCGAACCATGGCACAATCGGGCGGTCTTTCACCCACACGCGAGGGCCGCACAATGGCCGAGCCGCTGACCGTCGAGATCTTCTCCGACTACGTCTGACCCTGGTGTTACTACAGTACCGTGCGTATTGAGAAACTGGTCCGGGAGCACGACGTCAAGATCAAGTGGATCCACTTCCCGCTGCACCCCGACACGCCCGAGGGCGGTCGCAGCCTCGAGGACCTGTTCGCCGGGCGCGGCATGGACATCCCGAAGATGCAGGCGCAGATGCGCGAGCGCATGCAGGCCGAGGGCCTGCCCTACGGCACGCGCACCCACACCTACAACAGCCGGCTCGCGCAGGAACTCGGCGCCTGGGCCGACACCCAGCCCGGCGGCGAGGCGATCCACGACGCACTGTTCCGCGCCTACTTCGTCGACGCGAAGAACATCGGCGACAAGGACACACTGGTGGAAATCGCGAAATCGATCGGCCTGCCGGAAGCCGAGGCGCGCGAGGTGCTGGACAAGCGCACCTTCAAGGACGCGGTGGACGCCGACTGGGCGAAGTCGCGCCAGTACGGCGTCACCGGCGTGCCGACCTTCGTCGCCAACATGCGCGGCGTGGTGGGCGCGCAGCCCTACGAGGCGCTGGTCGAACTGGTGAAGCAGGCGCGCGGCTGAGCCGGAACGAAAACGGCGCGCCGAAGCGCGCCGCTTTGCGCCCGGGCGCAAGGCCCGGGCCAACCAGGATGAACGACTACGGACGCAGGTAGGCGTAGCCTTCGCGCTGCTGCAGGCGCGTCACTTCCGCCACGCCCGACGGCACGTAGGTCGCCTCGGGCAGGAACTTGTCCTTGCCGAGCTTGCGGTTGCGCAGCGTGATGTTGCAGATGTCGAACTGCACGCCGGACATCTTCAGTTGCTCGACGCGGGTCTGGTAGGGGTTGCCGTTCTTGTCCTTGGCCCCGTTCATGAGGAAGTCCACGCCGCGCGAGTGCGAGACCACGACGATCTTCGCCTTGGGGTTCACCTCGAGGTGGTTGCCGATGTTGCGCAGCGCATTGGTCGCCTGCTCTGCGGTGTCGTTGATGTGATAGACCACCTTGTCCTCGGCGACCGGGGCGGCCCTGTCCGCCGAGGTCGCGCAGGCGCCCAGGAAGGGAACAGCGAACAGCACCGCCAGAAACGCTTTCTTCATCATGGTGACTCCTCCGTTTTCGTTTTGTTTCAACAGGTTATGATTCCACCGAACGGGCGGGACGGTCCTCGCCAACCCGACCCCCTCCCGTTTACTACCGGAAACACCGCCGGTTTATTCCCGGTTCTCCGTTTCCGGGAATAAATCCGGTGCCGGACCGGTAAAGTGAGGGAGACCATGCCGAACACCCCGCCCACCGATCGCGAACGCTTCGTC
This sequence comes from Burkholderiales bacterium, assembly GCA_036526195.1. Lineage (GTDB taxonomy): Bacteria > Pseudomonadota > Gammaproteobacteria > Burkholderiales > SG8-39 > DATCYZ01. The sequence continues at coordinate 7,823 of DATCYZ010000098.1, read as the reverse complement.
ACGCTGATGCTGCCGCACCTCGACGCCGCCTACGGTCTCGCGCGCTGGCTGACGCGCAACGACGAACTCGCCGAGGACGCGGTGCAGGAGGCCTGCCTGCGCGCCTTCCGCTTTTTCGGCAGCTTCCGCGGCGACGCGCCGCGGCCCTGGCTGCTGAGGATCGTGCGCAACGCCTGCTACGAACTCGCCGAGCGCGAACGCAGTACCCGGCAGTCCGACACCTTCAATGAATCGAAGCACGATGCCGAGGCGGCCGCGCCCGGCGCGGTGCTGGTACTCCCGGTCAACCCCGAAGCCGCGCTCATCGCGCGTGCCGAACGCGACCAGGTGCGCGCCTGCCTCGATGCCCTGCCGGCGGACTACCGCGAAGTGATCGTGCTGCGCGAACTGCAGGGCTGCACCTACAAGGAGATCGCCATGATCGCCGGCCTGCCGATCGGCACCGTGATGTCGCGCCTCGCGCGCGCGCGGCGCCTGCTGCAGGCGCGCATCAGCGAAACCATGCGCCAGGAGGACACCGGAACATGAACTGCGCCGACGCCGGCCGGCTGCTCAATGCCTACGCAGACGGCGAACTCAACCTCGAATCGGCGCTGCCGATCGAGGCCCACCTCGAGACCTGCGCGCGCTGTCGCGCCTCGCTCGAGGGCCTGACGGCGCTGCGCGGCGCGCTGAGCGCCGCCTGCGACTACCGGCCCGCGCCCGAGCGGCTGCGCGCGCGGGTGCTGGGCGGCCTCGCGCGCGAGGCGGCGCCGCGCGCGCCCGCGCCGGCCTGGCCCGCGCGGCTGCTGGTGGCCCTGCCGGGCCTGCTCGCGCTCCTCATCACCGGCTGGCTGGTGGTCACGGAACCCTGGAAGCAAACCGCGCCGCAGGCGGCGGCACGGTCTCACGTCGTCTACCACATGGCGAGCAGCGAGCATGCCGGCGCGGCGCTGCGCACGCTGAAGAATCTGCTCGACGCCGCGCCGCAGATGAAGGTGGTGGTGGTGGCGCACAATAACGGCATCGATTTCCTGCGCCGCGGCGCGAAGGACGAGACCGGTCACGCCTTCGCCGCGACGCTGCGCGAGTTCCGCGCGCGCGGCGTCGAGTTCCGCGTCTGCACCAACACCCTGACGCGGCGCAGGATCGACACCGCAGACATCGTCCCGGAAGCGGTGCTGGTGCCCTCCGGCATCGCCGAGATCAGCCGGCTGCAGAGCCAGCTGGGCTATGTCTATCTGCGGATCTAGAAGACGGACACCCCGCTGTAGGTCGTCAGCAGTTCCAGCGCCTGCGCGCCGAGCAGCGAGTTGCCCTGCGCGTCCAGCCCCGGCGCCCAGACGCAGACGCTGAAGCGCCGCGGCATCGCCGCGACGATGCCGCCGCCCACGCCGCTCTTCGCCGGCAGGCCGACGCGGTAGGCAAAGTCGCCCACGGCGTCGTAGGTGCCGCAGGTGAGCATCAGCGCGTTCAGGTGCTTGGTCTGCGCCGGCGTGGTCACCGTTTCGCCGGTGGCCGGCAGCTGTCCTTCGTTGGCGAGGAACTGGCAGGCCTTCGCCAGCTGCACGCAATCCATGGCGATCGAGCAATGGTGGAAGTAGGCATCGAGCACCTCGGCCGCCGGGTTCTTCAGGTTGCCGAAGCTCTTCATGAAGTGCGCCATGGCGGCGTTGCGGTGTCCGGTGGCCGCCTCAGAGGCCGCCACCTTCAGGTCGAAATGGATGTCCGCGCTGCCCGAGAGCGCGCGCAGGAACGAGAGCACCGATTCGCGCGCCTCCTTCAGGCGCTCGAGGATGATGTCGGTCACCACCAGCGCGCCAGCGTTGATGAACGGGTTGCGCGGAATGCCCGATTCGCGCTCGAGCTGCACCAGCGAGTTGAACGGGTTGCCCGAGGGCTCGCGCCCGCAGCGTTTCCACAGCGCCTCGCCCACCAGCTGGATGGCGAGCGCCAGCGTGAACACCTTCGACACGCTCTGGATGGAGAACTTCTCGCGCGCGTCGCCGACGGTGAACAGCCGCCCGTCGGCGGTCACCAGCGCCATGCCGAAGCGCTCCGCCGGCACGCGGGCGAGCTCCGGAATGTAGGCCGCCACCCGGCCTTCACCGAGGCGCGACTCGAGCTCGCGGTGGATGCGCCCGAGCAGCGCCGCGTAATCCGGTGCGTGGCGGCGCTCGACGCGCATCAGTCGTCCTTCCATTCCCTGTAGGGCTGCTTCGGCGTCGGCGGTTCGTCGTTGCGCTGCTTCCAGCCGAGCGCCGCCTTGAGCACGATCCAGGCGACGAACACCAGCGCGAGCAGCAGCCACTCCATGCGCCGGCCGGCGCGACTACGCCGCCTGCCCCCGGACGCGATCGCGCATGGCGGCGCTCAGCCGGTGCCGCCCACGGTCAGCGCGTCGATGCGCAGGGTCGGCTGGCCCACGCCCACCGGCACGCTCTGGCCTTCCTTGCCGCAGGTGCCGATGCCCGAATCGAGCGCCATGTCGTTGCCGATCATCGCCACGCGCGTCAGCACGTCCGGGCCGTTGCCGATCAGCGTCGCGCCCTTCACCGGGTAGGTCAGCTTGCCGTTCTCGATCATGTACGCCTCGGCGGCCGAGAAGACGAACTTGCCGCTGGTGATGTCGACCTGCCCGCCGCCGAAGTTGGTGGCGTACAGGCCCTTCTTCACGCTGCGCAGGATGTCTTCCGGCGCGCGCGTGCCGCCGAGCATCACGGTGTTGGTCATGCGCGGCAGCGTGACGTGGGCGAAGGACTCGCGCCGGCCATTGCCCGTCAACGGCTGCTTCATCAGGCGCGCGTTCAGGCTGTCCTGAAGGTAGCCGCGCAGGATGCCGTCCTCGATCAGCACGGTGCGCCGCGTCGGGTTGCCCTCGTCATCCACCGTCAGCGAGCCACGGCGGTCCGGCATCGTGCCGTCGTCCACCACGGTGACGCCGGGCGCGGCGACGCGCTCGCCAATACGCCCGGAAAAGGCCGAGCTGCCCTTGCGGTTGAAGTCGCCCTCCAGCCCGTGGCCGATCGCCTCGTGCAGCAGGATGCCCGGCCAGCCCGGGCCGAGCACCACGGTCATGGTGCCCGCGGGCGCCGGGCGCGCCTCGAGGTTGACGAGCGCCTGCGACACCGCCTGCTCGGCGTAGTCCGCGAGGACTTCATCGGTGAAGTGCGCGTAACCAGTGCGCCCGCCGCCGCCGGCGCTGCCGGATTCGCGCCGGCCGTTCTGCTCGGCGATCACCTGCACCGACAGGCGCACCAGCGGGCGCACGTCTGCGGCGATGACGCCGTCGGAACGCGCGATCAGCACCGTCTCGTGCTCGCCGCCGAGGTGCGCCATCACCTGCGAGACGCGCGGGTCGCGCGCGCGGCACAGGCGCTCGAGTTTCTCCAGCAGCGAGACCTTGGCCGCGGCGTCCAGGCTGGCGAGCGGGTCGTTCGGCGTGTAGAGCGGCACCGCCTGCGAGGCAGAACGCCTGGCCACGCGGGTGCGCCGGTTCTGCCCGGCGCTCGCGATCGCGCGCGTCGCGCGCGCGGCGTCGTCGAGCGCGGCGAAGCTGATCTCATCGGAATACGCGAACGCGGTCTTCTCTCCAGAGAGCACGCGCACGCCGACGCCCTGCTCGATCGAGAAGCTGCCCGACTTGACGATGCCCTCCTCGAGGCTCCAGCCCTCGGAGCGGGTGTGCTGGAAGTACAGGTCTGCGTAATCGATGCGGTGCGCGCCGAGCGCGCCGAAGACGCGCCCGAGCTTGCCCGCATCCAGGTCGAAGGGCGCGAGCAGGCTGCCTTCTGCCGTGGCGAGGAGCGTCTCGGGGGTGCTGCGTGCGTTCATCAGGCGATTCTCCGGTTCTCCAGCGCGGGCAGCGAGGCGCGCGCGCCGGCAATGCGGCTGGGGTCGACGTCGGCGAGCACCACGCCCTCGCCGGCGTCCTGCGAGGCCAGCACCTCGCCCCAGGGATCGATGATCATCGTGTGGCCCCAGGTCCGGCGACCGCCGGGATGTTCCCCGCCCTGCGCCGGCGCCACCACATAGGCCAGGTTCTCGATGGCGCGCGCCCGCAGGATCGTCTCCCAGTGCGCGGCGCCGGTCGGCACCGTGAAGGCCGAGGGCACGAAGGCGATGTCGAACACGCCCAGGCCCCGATACAACTCGGGAAAGCGCATATCGTAACAAACCGACAGCGCGAGCCGCCCGAAGGGGCTGTCGATGGCGAGCGGCGCATCGCCCGCCTCCAGCGTGCGGGTCTCGTCGTAGCGTTCCTCGCCCGCCCGGAAACGGAACAAGTGCATCTTGTCGTAGCGCGCGCGGCGCGCGCCGGTGTCGTCGTGCACCAGGCAGGCGCCGCGCACCCGGCCGGGGCCGGTCGCCGCCAGCGGCGCGGTGCCGCCGACCAGCCAGAGGCGGTGCTCGCGCGCCTGCTCCGAGAGGAAGCGCTGCACCGGGCCGTCGCCCTCGGGCTCGGCGTAGGCCAGCTTGTCGGTGTCGCGCAGGCCGATGCAGTAGAAGTTCTCCGGCAGCGCCGCAAGCCTTGCGCCTTGCGCGGCGGCCGCGGCGATCAGGCGCGCGGCGGCCTCGAGGTTCGGCCCGAGCACCGGCCCGGAGACCATCTGCAGCGCGGCGAGGCGCACCGGTTCCATCAGTTCGCGGGCCCTTGCGCCGGCGCGGGCGCGCCGTCCTTCGCCGCCGGTTTCGCCGGCGCCGCGCTGGCCGGCGGCTTCACCGGCGCCGGCGCCGCGGGCGTCTCCACCGGCCGCGGGGTGCCGAACTGGTCCTCGATCACGCGCTGCTCGACCACCACGCGCTCGATCTTCGGGTCCGACCAGGAGCCCTTGATGGTGTAGTCGTAGGCAAGGATCTTGCCCAGCGGGTTCTTCAGCACGCGCGAGGCGATCATGGTCGCCAGTCCCACCACCGGGTTGACGAAGCCGACCACGGTGGAAGCGGTGTCGCCGAAGTTCGGGATCACGCGCACTTTCAGGTCCTGCATCTCGACGGCGAGGTTGGTGGTGCCCGCCATCTCGACTTCCGCCGCGGGCCCGCGCATGCGGAAATCTTTCGTCGCGAGCACGCCGCGCTCCACCTCCAGCGCGCTGGTGATGCGGTCCCACTTGAAGCCCTTGGAGAACACGTCTCGGAAATCGAGCGCGATGCGCCGCGGCAGCATCTGCAGGCTCATCAGCGACACCAGCTTGCCGATGCCGGGCTCGATCTCGAGGAACTGGCCGTCGTCGGCCTCGAGCCTGAGCTTGCCGTTGAGCGAAGGGTAGTCGAGGGTGGTCGGGCCGGCGTTCCACGCGACGTTGCCGCCGAGCTTCGCCTGCCCCTCGCGCACCAGCGCGGGGTAGCCGATGCGCTCGAGGAACTTGCCGACGTCGCTGACGTCGAGTTCGAACTCGAGCGCGGTGCGCGAGGACGAGGGCCCGCCGGGCACCGCCGACAGCACGGTGCGCCAGGCGCCCTTGCCGTGCAGCGCGGCGTCGGGGTTCACCAGCGCGAGCCGGTCGATGCGCCATTCCGGGCCGAGCTGCTGGGCTACCACCTCGACCCGGCCGAGGGCCTTGCCGCGCAGCGTGAAGCGCTCGGCGACCAGGTCGACCGAGGGCAGGTCGCGCGGGCCTTCGCCGGCGCGTGCGCCGGGCGCATCGTCGGGCACGCGAAAATGCGCGAGCCGCGCCGTCAGGCGCCCGAAGCCCTGCGAGCGGTAGGCGAGGTCGCCCGCGAGTTCCTGCGCCTCGACGTTCGCCGACCAGCCGCCGGCATCCGCGCCCGCCTTCAGCGTCACCCCGCTCAGGCGCTTGCCGAAGACATCGAGCGTGCCGGCGCGCAATTCGAAGATGCTGTTGCCGCCGCCGGCGGTCTCGGCTGTCGCGGGCGCGGGCTTCGCCGGGCCGGCCGCGGGCTTCGCGGGGAGGGCCGCAGGTTTCGCGGGCGGCTTCAGCGCGCCGGGCGCCGCCGCCTGCGCGGCGCTGGCGGCCGGCGTCGTGCCCGTCGCCTGCGCCGGCGCCTCGCTCACCAGCAGCGGCAGCCAGCGGTCAAGGTCGAGCGCCTCGAGCGTGCCGTACATCAGGGTGCCGTCGCGATCGGGCAGGCGCAGCGTCGCGCCCGGCGCCGGGTTGAGCGCCACCGCGGTGCGCGTCACCTGCATGCGGTCGTTCTCGCGGTGGCGCAGGAACTCGGCGGCCAGGCGCTGCCCGAGCAGCACCGAGATGCGGTCGCGCGCCCCGCCCTCGCTCGGCAGCACGTCCACGCGCAGCGGCAGTTCTTCCTCGGCGCGCTTGGTGAGCGGCGGCGGCAGGCTGCTCGCCACGCCGCGCAGCATCGACTCGAAGCGGATGCGCGTGCGGCCGTCCTCGACGCTGAGGGTCCCGGTGTAGCGCGAGGCCCCGCTCAGGCGCGTGCGCCAGGCGTGGTCGAACAGCGTGCGCATGCCGCCCACCGTGGCCTCGCCCTCCGCGGTGACGCGCAGGTGGCCCGCGGCCTGGGTGCCGCCGCGCAGGGTGACCGGCCCCTCGAACAGGCGGCCCTGGACCTCGGGAATCAAGAAGCCGGATTCGGTGAAGGCCAGCCGGCCCGCGGCGCGCTCGATCGGCGGCAGTCGCGAATGCACGTGGACGACGTTGTCGGCGAACTGGATTTCGCCCGTCACCTTCGTCCTGTCGAGGGCGTCGAGCGGCAGCTTGAGGTTCAGCTTCAGGCGCGCGCGCCCCGCCGCCTTCATGCCCTGGGTGAAGCCGCCGGTCATGCGGTCCACCGGGCTCTCGGCGACGTAGCGCAGGAACTCCTGCGACGGGCCCTCGGCCTGGCCGCTGACCAGCAGTTCCGGGTGCGCCGCGCCGAGGTTCGGGATGCCGACCCGCACCGCCGAGAGCTTCGCCCCGAAGATGCTGCCGCCGCGACCGATGATCTCCATGCGGTTGCGCTCGAACTGCAGCTCGCCTTCGATGTCGCGGATCTGCGGCCAGCCGCTCGCGTAGGCGAGTTGCCCGTGGCGCACCCGCGCGGTGACCAGGAACTGCCCCCGGGCCGGGTCGAGGAACGGGAACTCGCGCAGGTCGCCCTGCAATCGCAGGCGCGTTTCGGTGAGCTCGCCGCCGAGGATCGCGGCTTCGAGCCAGCCGCGCGTCTGCACGCCCATCAGCGCGGCGAGCGGCAGGTACTTCGCGGTGTGGCGGCCGTCGGCGCGCGCGATCTGCGCCGTCAGGTCGACCACGCCCGGGCCTTCGCCGTCGTGGCGATAGCTGCCGAAGGCGTTGCCGGCAAGGTGGGCGTTGGAAAAGTTCACCGTGCCGAGGCGCACCTGCAGCACGCCGGCCGCGCGGGTCCAGTCCATGCGCAGGGTGAGCGTGTCCAGCGCGATGCGCGGCTCGGGAAACACCTTCGGCAGGTCGATTTTCGCCCCGCGCGCATCGAGCTCCACGCTGCCGCGCGCCGGCGTCGCCTCGATGCGGCCGGACAGCCCGGCGAAGCCCGGCACCCGTCCCCAGGCGTTCATGCCGAGCGCCTCGAAACGCGCGCGCGCGGTGTAGTCCGCGGCCTGCGGCAGGGTGCCGCGCCAGTCGAAGCGCAGCTCGCGCAGGCGCCCCTGCGGGCCGAGTTCGGCGAGCCGCGCGCGCAGTTCCGCCGGAAACGGCAGAGCCTCGGCCAGTCCCGAAAGCGGGCCAAGTTCGAGCAGGCTGGCGCTCAGCCGGCCGCGCGCCGGGGTGGCGGGCACGCCGGGGCCGCCGGGGCTGGCGTCCTCGACCTCGAGGTTGAAGCTGGTGGGCTGCAGCGCGCTTCCGTCGGCGGCGGTGAGCGTGAGTTCGCGCCCGCCGAGTTCGTAGCCGCGCCCGCTCAAGCGTCCG
>DATCYZ010000097.1:0-23561 GCA_036526195.1 Burkholderiales bacterium | reverse complement strand
TACGCGGTGATCGAGAACGACCTGCGGCGCGTGCTCGCCTACAGCCTGAACAACCAGCTCGGCTTCATGATGGTCGGCATCGGCATCGGCACCGAACTGGCGCTGAACGGCACCGCGGCGCATGCCTTCAGCCACATCCTGTACAAGGCGCTGCTGTTCATGTCGATGGGCGCGGTGCTCTATCGCGTCGGCACGGTGAACGGCTCGGAGCTCGGCGGGCTGTACAAGTCCATGCCGTGGACCACGGGGTTCTGCATCGTCGGCGCGGCCTCGATTTCCGCGTTTCCGCTGTTCAGCGGCTTCATCAGCAAGTCGATGATCCTCTCGGCCGCGGGCGGCGAGGGCCTGCTGGTGGTCTGGCTGGTGCTGCTGCTCGCCTCGGCGGGCGTGTTCCACCATTCCGGCATCAAGATCCCGTACTTCGCCTTCTTCGCGCATGATTCCGGCAAGCGCTGCGAGGAGGCGCCGATGAACATGCTGGTCGCCATGGCGATCGCCGCGGCGCTGTGCGTCGGCATCGGCGTGTACCCGGCGCCGCTCTACGCGCTGCTGCCGTTTCCGGTGGACTACGTGCCCTACACCGGCAGCCACGTGCTCACCCAGCTGCAGTTGCTCGCGTTCTCGGCGCTCGCCTTCTCGATCCTGATGCGCACCGGGATCTACCCGCCCGAGCTCCGGCTGGTCAATCTCGACGTCGACTGGCTGTATCGCCGCGCGGCGCCACGACTGGTCCGCGCGCTGTTTGCCGGCTCGGCGGCGGCGTGGGCGGAGACGGCCGCGCTGGTCCTGCGCCCGGTGCGCGGCGCCACGGCCTGGATGCAGGCGCACCACGGCCCGGAGGGCCTGCTGGCGCGTACCTGGACCACCGGTGGCATGGCGCTCTGGGCGGCGGTCCTGCTGGCCGCCTATCTGCTCTTCTACTATCTGTAGGCGCGCTCCCGCGGGCGCCGGTCAGACCCGGCACGCGGCACGGCATTCCGGATCGTGAAGTCGTCTTGCACGGCCTGAGAGGCGGGACTACACTAGTCCCCGCTTCAGGACCATCCGAGACCGTTCGATACGGTCGCCCGATGATCGGTCGACCCGGCACAGGCCGGGCCCCGGGCAGTTCCCATTCGTACCCATGGAAGGAGATACCGTCATGAGCAGTGAACAGTCGAAAACACCGGCACGCCGCAAGTTCCTGACCGGCGCCGCCGCAGCGACCGGCGCCGCAACGCTCGGCTTCCCGATGGTCGCAAAGGCGCAGGCCGCGCCGATCGTCATCAAGATGCAGGGCTCCTGGGGCGCCAAGGACATCTTCAACGAGATGGCCGAGGAGTTCGTCAAGCGCGTGAATGACATGTCGGGCGGCCGCCTGCGCGTCGATTACCTGGTCGGCGGCTCGGTGGTGAAGCCCTTCGAAGTGATGGACGCGGTGTCCAAGGGCGTGCTCGACGCCGGCCACACCGTGCCGGTGTACTGGTACGGCAAGTCGAAAGTGGCCTCGCTGTTCGGTTCCGGCCCGATCAACGGCTGCGACGCGCAGATGACGCTGGCGTGGATCTACCGCGGTGGCGGCCTCGCGCTGTACAACGAGCTGCTGCAGAAGCTCAACCTCAACGTCGTCGGCTGCTTCGCGCTGCCGATGCCGACCCAGCCGCTGGGCTGGTTCAAGAAGCCGATCACCTCCTCCGCCCAGATCAAGGGCCTGAAGTACCGCACCGTCGGCCTGGCCGCCGACCTGTTCCAGGTGATGGGCGCCAAGGTCACCCAGCTGCCCGGCGGCGAGATCATTCCGGCTCTGGAGAAGGGCGTGATCGACGCGTTCGAGTTCAACAACCCGACCTCGGACATGCGCTTCGGCGCGCAGGACGTGATCAAGAACTACATGATGGGTTCGTTCCACCAGGCCATGGAGTTCTTCGAGATCATCATCAACAAGAAGAAGTGGGAGTCGATGCCGAAGGACCTGCAGGCGATCTGGCAGCACTCGGTCGAGGCGGCGAGCTCCTCCAACTTCTGGACCGGTCTGGACAACTACTCGCGCGACCTGCAGGAGCTCATCACCAAGCACAAGGTGAAGGTGATCCGCACGCCGAAGTCGATCTTCCAGGACCAGCTGAAGGCCTGGGACCAGCTGACCCCGAAGCTGGAGAAGGAAGATCCCTTCTTCGCCAAGGTGGTCGCTTCGCAGAAGGACTGGGCGAAGCGCGTGGCCTACTACTGGTTCCTGAATGACGCCGACTTCAAACTCGGCTACGAGCACGTGTTCAAGACCAAGATTCCGAGTTGAGCCGCGGCGGGCCTGACCCGCGCAGAACCGGGGCGGCACGGCGTGCCGCCCCGTTTTTTCGAGTGCTCCGGAGAGCTTCAAGATGATCCGACTGATCCACGGCATCGACCAGATCTCGAAGACGGTCGGGCACGCGTTTGCCTGGTGCATCATGATCGTGACGCTGGGCACCTGTTACGAAGTCTTCGTGCGCTACGTGCTCGACAATCCGACGAGCTGGGCGTTCGACATGAGTTACCTGATGTACGGCGCCGTGTTCTACATGGCAGGCGCCTACACCCTGTCGCGCGGCGGCCATGTGCGCGCCGACATGTTCTACCGCCTGCTGCGCCCGAGCACCCAGGCGAAGCTCGAGCTGGTGCTGTATTTCCTCTTTTTCTTTCCCGGCATCCTGGCACTGGTGTACGCCGGCTGGGACTACGGCTACGAATCGACGCGCATCGGCGAGGTGAGCGTCAACAGCCCGGCGGGCATCCCGATCTGGCCGTTGAAGATGATGATTCCGTTCGGCGCCGCGCTCCTGGTGATGCAGGGCGTGGCCGAGGTGCTGCGTTGCATCCTGTGCATCCGCACCGGCGACTGGCCCACGCGCCTGCATGACGTCGAGGAACTCGAGAAGCAGATCCTCGAACGCGCCGCCCGCGACGCGGCGCGCGAGGAAGCCATGCAGGGAGCCTCGAAATGAGCGATCCGGTCATTGCCCTGGTGATGCTGGGGATCCTGGTCATGGTGATCATGATCGGCTTCCCGGTGGCCTTCACCCTGATGGCGCTCGGCGTGGGCTTCGGCTACTACGCCTACTACCAGGCCGGCACGGCGTTCTTCGACAACCGGGTGTTCTACCTGCTGACGCAGAACACCTTCACGGTGCTAAACAACGACGCGCTGGTGTCGATCCCGCTGTTCCTGTTGATGGGCTACATGGTCGAGCGATCGAACATCCTCGACAAGCTGTTCTTCAGCCTGCAGGTGGCCCTGAAGCGCGTGCCGGGTTCGCTCGCGGTGGCGACGCTCGCCACCTGCGCGCTGTTCGCCACGGCGACCGGCATTGTCGGCGCGGTGGTGACGCTGATGGGCCTGCTCGCCTTTCCGCAGATGCTGAAGGCGGGCTACGACACGCGGCTTGCCTCCGGCGTGATCTGCGCCGGCGGCTGCCTTGGCATCCTGATCCCGCCCTCGATCATGCTGATCGTCTATGGCGCGCAGGCCGGCCTGTCGGTGGTCAAGCTCTACGCCGCCGCGCTCGGGCCGGGCTTCCTGCTTGCCGGCATGTACATCGGCTACGTGGTGCTGCTCGCGATGTTCAAGCCGCATCGCGCGCCCCCCTTGCCAAAGGAGGAGGGAGACTTCTCCTTCGGGAAGGTGGTGCTCATGCTCCTGAAGTCGTTCTTCCCGCTGGCGCTGCTGATCCTGTCGGTGCTCGGCGCCATCATGTTCGGGCTCGCCACCCCGACCGAGGCGGCCTCGGTCGGCGCCCTCGGCTCGATCGTGCTGGCCGCTGGCTACCGCTCGCTCACCTGGGCGGGCCTCAAGGAATCGGTGTACCTGACCGCGCGCACCTCCGCCATGGTGTGCTGGCTGTTCGTCGGCTCGGCGACCTTCGCCTCGATCTTCAGCTACCTCGGCGGCGAGGCGATCATCAAGGAAACCGTGCTCGGCATGCAGCTGAACACGATCACGTTCCTCCTCATGTCGCAGCTGATCATCTTCCTGCTCGGCTGGCCGCTGGAATGGACCGAGATCATCATCATCTTCGTGCCGATCTTCCTGCCGCTGCTGTCGCACTTCAACGTCGACCCGCTGATGTTCGGCGTGCTGGTGGCGCTCAACCTGCAGACGGCGTTCCTGTCGCCGCCGATGGCCATGTCGGCGTACTACCTCAAGGGCGTGGCGCCCAAGCACGTGCTGTTGACGCAGATCTTCAGCGGCTGCATGCCGTTCCTCTACGTGGTGATCATCTGCATGATCGTGGTCTATGTCTTCCCCGGCGTGGCGCTGTGGCTGCCGGACGCGATCTACGGCCGATAGCATGAATGCGCTCCAGCCCAACTGGCTCACGGCGACCGACGCGGCGCGCCTGATCGCCGAGGGCGCGATGAGCTCGGTGCAGCTGGTGGAGGCCTGCCTCGCGCGCATCGAGGAGGCCGAGCCCGAGGTGCAGGCCTGGACGCACCTTTCGCCCGAACGTGCGCTCGCGCAGGCGCGCGCGCGCGACGAGGATCGCGCCGCAGGCCGGCCCTGCGGGCCCCTGCACGGCGTCCCCGTCGGCGTGAAGGACATCTTCGACACCACCGACTATCCCACCGAGGACGGCACCGTACTGCATGCGGGCCGCACGCCGGTGCGCGATGCGTTTGCCGTGGCCATGCTGCGGGCCGCCGGCGCGGTGATCCTCGGCAAGACGGTGACCACCGAGTGCGCCACGTACTCGCCTGGCAAGACGCGTAATCCGCGCAATCCGGCGCACACGCCCGGCGGCTCGTCCTCCGGGTCGGCCGCCGCCGTGGCCGCGGGCATGGTGCCGCTGGCGCTCGGCAGCCAGACCAACGGTTCGGTGATCCGGCCGGCGGCGTTCTGCGGGGTCTACGGCTTCAAGCCCACGCACGGGCTCATCCCGCGCAGTGGCGTGATGAAGCTGTCGCGCACGCTCGACCATGTCGGCGTGTTCGGGCGTTCCCTCGAGGACGTGGCCTTTGCCGTCGAGTCGCTGGCCGGCTTCGACGAGGAGGATCCGGACACCCGGCCCATGGCGCGACCGCCGCTGCTGGCGACGCTGGCCGCCGAGCCGCCGATGCCGCCGCTGGTGGCGTTCGTCAGGGGGCCGGCCTGGGATCGCAGCGAGGCCGAAACACGCGAGGCCTTCGAGGAACTCGCAGGGCACTTCGGCGATCGCGTCGTCGAAGTCGAACTGCCGGGCTCGGCGGCGCAGTCGCTCGACTGGCACCGCACGATCATGGAAGCCGAGATGGCGGCGAATCTCGACGAGGAATGGGAGCGCGGCCGCGACCGGCTCTCTGCGCCACTGCGCGCGCAACTCGAGCGCGGTCGCGCCCACACGGCGCTCGATTACCAGAAGGCCCGCGCGCGCGTGCCCCTGCTGCGCACCGCGTTCGGGGAGATCTTCGAGAACTTCGATGCGGTGCTCACCCCGTCGGCCGCCGGCACCGCGCCCGCGGGACTCGATTCAACGGGCGACCCGGCCTTCTGCACGCTCTGGACGCTGCTCGGCGCGCCTGCGATCAACCTGCCGCTGATGCACGGCGCGAACGGATTGCCGCTTGGCGCGCAACTGGTCGGCGCGCCGGGCAACGACGCGCGGCTGCTGCGCACCGCGCGCTGGTTCGTCGCCCAGGCGCAGGCGGACTGACCCGGATCGGCTGAACCCAGGAGGAGTACACGACATGGCACTCAAGATCGCAGCCGGCGTCCTCGGAATCGTTCTGCTCCTGGCGTTCCTCGCGCCGCCGGTCATCAAGCTCAAGGACGGCGCGCTCGCCGTCGTCTGCCTGATCGGCGTGGCCATGATGCTGATCGACTTCTGGCAGTCGCTGAAGGAAAAGGACGAGTAAGGCGCGCCGCGCGACTCCGGTCGCCGGTTCAGGCGGCGCGGGAACGCAGCGCCGCGACCTCTTCACGCAACGCGGCAAGCTCGGAGCAGTCGAAGAAGCTCACCACCCAGCCGCGCGTACCGCCGTCGGCGTCGCGAAGCGGCGCGAGCGCGGCTTCCACGATCCGCAGGTCCCCGTTGCGATGCGTCGCGCGAAACGTGCGTCGCACCCAGGCGCCCGGTGGCGCGTCGAACAATCGCGCGGCGCGGGTTTCCTCGCCGGCGAAGATCAGGTCTGCAAGGCCGCGCCCGCAGGCGGTGGATTCCGTGTGGCCGAACAGCGCGGCAAAGGCGCTGTTCACATGGGTGACCCGGTGCGGGGCGCTGGCGGCATCGACGATGGCCACCGGACAGGCGCAGGCATCGAGCGCGGCACGCGAGAGCGCGCCGTCCGCGAGCAGGCGGTAGAGCGCCGGGGCCGGGCCGGTGTCGCGCCGTCCCACGGTCCTGCAGTTCAGGGTCATGCCCCATTCTGAACAGGTCGCGCGCGTCTCAGCAAGCGGTGCGGACCGGGTTTTTCGGCCAGAATCGCGCGGTTCGTGAAAAAGTACCCGCCAAAACAGGGGGTTGTCGCCCTCAGGCGACTGGCGGGTTCAGGCCTTGCGGGGCTCAGGCGGCGCGACGGGCCGGCACGGACAGCGAATAGCAGTAGCGGCGCAGGCGCTCGAAATCCGCGGTCTCGATGGTTGCGCGCAGGAACGACATATTGTGGTCGATCTCTTCCTGGTAGCGGTTCGGCCCGTCGAAATGCACTTCGGCGTAGCGGTCTACACCGCCCAGCTTGCGCGTGATGCGCTCGCGCGCGACGTACTCGTAGAAGCCCGGGGTCTTCACGATCAGGTCCTCGGGCGAGCTGTAGCGCACCACTTCGCGGCCGTCGGCCAGGCGCTCGCGCGCGATGCGTCCCCAGACGAACTCCTGGTACAGGAAGTCGCGGCACTTCTCGAGGTACATGCGATCCGACATCTGCCCGATCAGGTCGGCGGTGCCGACCATGTTGCCGAGGATGCGGTCCTTGGGATCCGCGGTCACGATCGAATCCGGGTCGACCTCGTAGCCGGTGAAGTGCACCAGTTGCGCGGCGAGCGGCGCCTCGGCGGCGAAACCTGCGCCCGAGAGGTAGCCGAGCAGGAAGTCCGCGCTGCGACTGACATGGACCCGCGTGAAGACCGCGCCGTTGGGCACGTGCTTCTCGGACAGGCGCTTCATGTAGCCGGCGTCGTGCAGCAGCGCGAGGATCACGCCGAGGATCGCGCGGCGCGCGCCGAGTTGCGTCTCGGGCGCAGCGTGCCGGTCATGGCCCTCGATGAGGCGCGCCATCGCGAGCGACATGTCGAGCGTGTGCCGGATGTCGTGATACAGCGTGTCGCAGGCGAGATACCCCGGGTAGTTGCCTTCGAACAGCGCCTTGACGTCGTCGAAGGCGCGACCGAGCGGGGCCAGATCGGCCCCCGGATAGCGCTCGCGAAAGATCGCCAGCACGCAATCGCGCACGGCCACCGCATCTTCGACGTTGATGCGGTTGGTGACGTCGTTCTGGTTGAGGCGATCCTGCATGGCGTCCCGGGTCGGTGTCCGATTTATCGAATGGCAAGAAAGTGTCAAATTCTCGCCCGCATCATGGAGTGGGGCAAGCCATTTATCCTTTTTGTCATATTATGTGACTTATTGTGTTGATTAATATTGGTTTTACACGATTCCAAAGAGCCCGTCGAATCGCCTGAAAAGTGGGAGCCGGCCTGTAAGCCGGGTTCTGTCGGATCCGTCCCCGAAGGGTCTTCACCGGGCAGCCATTCCTCTGGGCCGCGGATCGCTCCACGGCTCGTCGGGGCCGGAACTTGCGTCCCGGTGGCCCTGTTGCCACCTACCCGCAAGCTCGGTCGAGCAGACCTCGGGCGCTTGCCTATTTGGTGTTGCTCCGGATGGAGGTTGCCGCGTTTCACCCGTACGGCTTGCACCGTACGACTCGTCTCTGTGGCCCTAATCGTCGCGTCGCCGCGCCAGGGGGTTACCCTGCATCCCGCTCTGCGGAGCCCGGACTTTCCTCCACCGAAGGCCTTTGGGTGACCCGAAGGCCGCCCTCAGGTCGACGACAGCGGCTGCCCGGCCGACTCCCGCTGCAATTTTACCGCCTTGCGTCGGCCCGCCGGCCTGCGAAAGGGACGGAAGTAGCGTGTGTCCTCGTAGAACGCCTCGCTTGCGGTGCCCGGGTGCCAGCCCGGGAGACCGAACACCGGCAGCGGCTGGAGGCAGGCCGGCGTGGCGGCCTCGTCGAGCGCTTCGATCCACTGCGCGGCGGCGCCATCGGCGTGGCCGATCAGTGCCGCGGCGGGCTGCGCCAGCCGGTCTGCCGGGGTCGGGACGAAGACGGCCTTGCAGGTGATGCCGGGCCAGGGGTCGAGCGCCTGTTCGAGCACCGCGTGTCCTGCCACGACGACGCGAAAGCTCGACTGGAGGCTCGCGCGACGCTGCCAGAACAGGGCCCGCCAGTCGTGCGCGCGCACCAGCGCCTCGAGGGCCGGGTCGGCGCACAGGACGATGGCGCCGCCTTCGTCGAAGATCGTCAGCAGGTCGCGCAGGCGGCTTCGCTGCCCACCCTCGGCGGGCAGGCGCGCGGCGTGGCGCGCATTCAGCGCCGCCTTGGTGCGCGGGAACGCAAGCCAGGCCAGCGCGTTGAACAGGTCGTGCCAGTTCTGCGGCCGGGTGCACACCTGGCCGCTGTCGTGAATGCGCAGCTCGTAATGCGCGCCGTCGAGCGCCGGCGGCACGAAGCGCAGCGGGTGCCCGCGCGCGGTGCGCGGCGGGATTGCGGCGAGCGCGTTCAGCCGGTCGCAGTCCGGCCATCCCGGAGTCCGCGCAAGCCGTTGCAGGTGCGGCCGAACCGGGCCGAAGACCGGGTGGGAAAAATCGGCCCGCTCGAACGCGGTCGCGCTCAGCGCAGTTTCCACGGCAGCGATTCGCCGGCGCGCAGCGGTACCAGTTCGCCGGCCCCGTAGCGCAGCCGGGCCGGCACCTGCCAGGCCTCGCGCACCAGGGTGACCTGCCCTTCGTTCAGCGGCAGGCCGTAGAAACCGGCGCCGAACTCGCTCGCGAAGCCCTCGAGGCGATCGAGCGCGCCGGCCTCCTCGAAGGCGACAGCGTACAGTTCCAGTGCCGAGTGCGCGCTGTACACGCCGGCGCAGCCGCAATCGGCTTCCTTGGTATCGCGCGCGTGCGGGGCGCTGTCGGTGCCGAGGAAGAACTTCGGGTTGCCCGAAGTGGCCGCCTCGACGAGCGCCTCGCGATGCTGCTCGCGCTTGAGCACCGGCAGACAGTAGTGGTGCGGACGCATGCCGCCCTGGAAGAGCGCGTTGCGGTTCATCAGCAGGTGGTGGGCGGTGATCGTGGCGGCGATGTTCGGGCCGGTGACCTCCACGTACTGCACCGCCTCGCGGGTGGTGATGTGCTCGAGGACGATCTTCAGGTCCGGAAAGCGCGCCACCAGCGGACCCAGTACTTCCTCGATGAACGCGAGTTCCCGGTCGAACACGTCGACCACCGGGTCGGTGACCTCGCCGTGCACCAGGAGCGGCATGCCGAGGTCCGACATGCGCTCGAGCACGTGGAAACAGCGCGACAGCCGCGTCACGCCGTCGTCCGAGTTCGTCGTGGCGCCGGCCGGGTAGAGCTTCACGCCATGCACCCGACCGGAGAGCTTGGCGCGCGAGATTTCCTCCGGCGGCGTGTCGTCGGTGAGGTACAGCGTCATCAGCGGCTCGAAGCCGGACTCCGGCGGCAGCGCGCCAAGGATGCGCTCGCGGTAATCGAGCGCCTGGTGCGTGGTGCGCACCGGCGGTTTCAGGTTCGGCATGATGATGGCGCGAGCGAACTGGCGCGCGGTGTCGGGCAGCACGGCGGCCATCGCGGCGCCATCACGCAGGTGAAGGTGCCAGTCGTCCGGTCGCCGCAGCGTGAGCGTGTCCATGCGCCGGATTCTAGCGGCTGGGGCGCGCGCGGCCGCGCGTGCCCGCACCGGCGCGCTCGAGCGCGCGCGCGTAGAGCGCGCGGCGCGGCAGGCCGGTGATGCGCGCCGCGAGCTTCGCGGCCTCGCTCGCCGGGAGCGCGCCGAGCAGGACCTCGAGCACGCGGTCCGCGTCCAGCGCCACGCGCGCGCGCGCTTCCCCCGGCCCGAGCACCAGCACGTATTCGCCCTGCTCGCGATGCGCCTGCGCGTCCAGCCAGGCGCCGGCATCGGACAGCGGCAGGCGCGCGATTTCCTCGAATTTCTTCGTCAGCTCGCGCGCGAGCACGATCTCGCGCGTCGGGCCGAAGCGCACGAGCAGGTCCCCGAGCGTTTCGCGCACCCGGTGCGGCGCCTCGTAGAACACCACCGGAAGCGCGGTGTCGAGTTCGGCGAGCGCCCGGCGCCGCGCGCTGCCGGTCGCCGGGAGGAACCCGGCGAACTGCCATGCCGATCCGCCAAAGCCGCTGGCGCACCAAGCGGCGATCGCCGCGCTCGGCCCGGGGATCGGCACGACGCGAATGCCGGCCGCGTGCGCCTGCGCCACCAGCAGCGCGCCCGGATCGGACAGCG
This sequence comes from Burkholderiales bacterium, assembly GCA_036526195.1. Classification (GTDB taxonomy): domain Bacteria; phylum Pseudomonadota; class Gammaproteobacteria; order Burkholderiales; family SG8-39; genus DATCYZ01. The sequence goes on along the minus strand of DATCYZ010000097.1, from coordinate 13,106 downwards.
CGGGCGTGCCGGCATCGCTCACCAGCGCCACGGTGCGCCCCGCCGCAAGTTCGGCGGCCAGGCCGGCCGCCGCCGTGCGTTCGTTGTGCTGGTGCAGCGCCACGGTGCGTGTCCGGATGCCGTGGTGGGCGAGCAGGGTGCGCGTGGTGCGGGTGTCCTCGCAGGCCACCAGGTCGGCCTCCGCGAGCGTCTGCACGGCGCGCGCGCTCGCATCGGACAGGTTGCCGATCGGCGTGGCGACGATGAACAGCGTGCCGGGCGGCGCTGCGTGGTCGGCCATGGTCAACCCGGGCCCGGGCAGGGCCGTTAGTGATGGGGAAGGCAGGAGGGTGCCATGAACCGGTCGGGTGCGCGAGCCGAGCAGCTGTGCGCCGAGTTGCTGCGGCGCGCGGGCCTGCGCATCGTCGCGCGCAACTGGCGTTGCCGTCACGGCGAGATCGACCTGATCGCCGAGGAGGGCGCCGTCCTCGTCTTCGCCGAAGTTCGCCTGCGCCGCGCCGCGGCGTTCGGCGGGGCGGGCGAGAGCATTACCGGGGCGAAGCGGGCACGCCTGCTGGCCGCCGCGCGCCTGTACCTCGCGGGCCGGCGCGAACGCGCCTGTCGCTTCGACGTGCTGCTGCTCGACGCCCAGGACGCGGCGCGCATCGACTGGATCCGGGATGCGTTCGGCGAGTAGCGTCGTGGCGGCCCTGCTGCTGGCTTGCGCGGCCGCCACGGCTGGCGCGCAGGCGCCTGCCGTGCGCGTCATCGTCCAGCGTTCCCCGCTCGCCGGCTTCGCCCACCATCAGGCGCCGCAGGTCTGGCCGGCCTTGCAGGTCGGCGATGCGCTGGAGCTGGCACGTGAACCCGACAACGCCCACGACCCGAACGCGGTGCGTGTGCTGTGGCGCGGACACCTGCTCGGCTACCTGCCGCAGCGGGCCAACGGCGCAGTGGCCTGGGCGCTGGATCGCGGTGATCGACTGCAGGCGCGCATCCGCCATCTGGCCGAGCATCCGAACCCCGCGCGACGGCTGGAGCTCGAGGTCCTGGTGGAGTGACAGTGTAGAATTTGCGGCATGGGAAACCCGGACCTGGACGGCATTCTCGTCGCGCGCATCGGCGGGCATTTTGCCGACAGCGCCCGCCTGAAAACCGAGTCCGCAAGTGCGCTTGCCGCGCCGATCGCGCGCGCCGCGCAGGTGATGGCGGCGTCGCTGCGCGCAGGCGGCAAGGTGCTCTCCTGCGGAAACGGCGGGTCGGCCGCCGACGCGCAGCACTTTGCCGCCGAACTGGTCAACCGCTTCGAGCGCGAGCGCCCGCCGCTTGCCGGCCTCGCGCTGACCGTGGATTCGTCGACGCTGACATCGATCGGCAACGATTACCGCTTCGAGGACGTGTTCGCCAAGCAGCTGCGCGCGATCGGCCGTGCCGGCGACGTGTTGCTCGCGATCTCGACCAGCGGCAATTCCGCGAACGTGCTCGAGGCGGTCCGCGCCGCGCACGCGATCGACGTGCACGTGGTGGCGCTGACCGGCAACGGCGGCGGGCGCCTCGCAGGCGTGCTTGCGCCGGCCGACCTCCACCTCTGCGTGCCGCACGCGCGCACCATGCGCATCCAGGAAGTGCACCTGCTGGTGCTGCACTGCCTGTGCGACGCCATCGACCACCAGTTATACGGGGAACTTCCATGAACCACCGCATGTTGCCGCTTGTCGGCGCCCTTGCCGCCGCACTCCTGCTCCCGGGCTGCTTCCCGGCCGTGATCGGCGCCGGTGCCGGCGCGGTGATGTCGGTCCAGGACCGTCGCACCTCCGGCACGCAGATCGAGGACGAAGGCATCGAGTTGCGGGCGGTCAATCGCATCGGCGAGCGCTTCGGCGACAAGGTGCACGTCAACGTGACCTCGTTCAACCGCTTCGTGCTGGTGACCGGCGAGGTGCCCGATGCCGCCACGCGCGAGGCCATCGAGAAGATCGTGCGCGCCGTGCCGAACGTGCGCGCCGTCACCAACGAACTGCAGGTGGCGGGTGTGTCCTCCTTTGGCGCGCGCAGCAACGATTCGCTGATCACCTCCAAGGTCAAGGCACGCTTCCTGGACGCCGACAAGTTCAATCCCATCCACGTCAAGGTGGTGACCGAGGCGAGCGTCGTCTACCTGCTCGGCCTGGTCACCGAGCGCGAGGCGAACGACGCCGTCGAGATTGCGCGCACCACGGGCGGGGTGCGCAAGGTGGTCAAGGTCGTCGAGTACTGCAAGCCCACGGACGAGCCGTGCCGGCCGCCGGCGAAGCCCGCGAACTGAGCGTCGCAGCGCACCGGCACAGGGCCCGCGCATGACCGGGGCGCTCCCCGCCCCGGGGTTCGAAGCGAAGATCGTGTCCCCCGACGCGCTTGCGTCGTGGCTGGCCGACGCGCCCCGGCCGCTGGTGTTCACCAACGGCGTGTTCGACATCCTGCACCGCGGGCACGTCACGTACCTGGCGCGGGCCCGCGCGCTCGGCGCCGGCCTGCTGGTCGCCCTCAACTCGGACGCCTCCGCGCGCCGCCTCGGCAAGGGCGCGGACCGGCCGATCAACGCGCTCGCAGACCGGCTGGCGCTGGTGGCGGCGCTTGCCGATGTCGATGCGGTGACCTGGTTCGAGGCCGACACGCCGGCCGCGCTCATCGAGCGGTGCCGGCCGGAAGTGCTGGTGAAGGGCGGGGACTGGCCGGTCGAGCGCATCGCGGGTGCAGCAGGCGTGCTCGCGCGCGGCGGCCGCGTCGAATCGATTGCCTTCGAGCACACGCGCTCGACGAGCGCCTTGCTCGATCGCATCCGGAAGTCACTGACCTGAGCTTTGAACTGAGCTTTGAACTGAGCGTTGAACTGTGCCCGGGGCCGGTGCGCCTGCGCCATTGCGCCGCGCCGTTCCAGCCGGGACAATAGGCCCATGCGGTTGCAGCAGATCAATGTCGAATACTCGGCCGAGCAGGATCGCCTGGTGATGCTGATCGGCACCAGCGAAGGCTCCGAGATGCGGCTGACGCTGACGCGGCGCTTCGTCAAGCTGCTGTGGCCGCTGCTGGTGCGGCTTGCAGAGGAGGCGAGCCCGCGCATCCGCACGCAGGCGAACCCGGAGGCGCGCAAGGCCCTGCTCGAACTCGAGCACGAGCAGGCCGTGTCGCGCGCCGACTTCACCACGCCCTACGCGAAGGAACCGCGGCTGACGCCGCTGGGTGAGGCCCCGATCCTGCTGGCCCGCATCCAGACCGGCCGCGACCGCAACGGCCAGCCGATCGTCGCGCTGCATCCGGCGCAAGGGCAGGGCGTGACCCTCACCTTCGACTCGGTGCTGCTGCATTCGCTGTGCCGGCTGCTGCAAAGCGCCGTGAAGAAGAGCGACTGGGACATGGAATTGAAGCTGCCCGGCGCAGGCGAGCCGGGACGCGCGGAATCCGCCTCGCGCGTGATCAACTAGGCGAGGGCAGGCACCGGCCGGGGCCGGGAACCCGATCCGGCGTATAATCGTCTGCTGTTCCGCATCACCTTCGTCCCATCCTTCCGTCTGGGGAGTCTCCCGCCATCAGTTCCGCATTCGAACAACTCGGCCTCATTCCGCCGCTCGTCAAAGCCGTCACCGAGCTCGGCTACGACGAACCGACCCCTGTGCAGGCGCAGGCCATCCCGCTGGTCCTTTCGGGCCGCGACCTGATGGCCGGCGCGCAGACCGGCACCGGCAAGACCGCTGCCTTCGCCCTGCCGATCCTGCAGCGGCTCGCGCCGCTCGCGAGCGCCAGCGCGTCGCCGGCCCGCCACCCGGTGCGGGTGCTGGTGCTCACGCCGACGCGTGAGCTCGCGATCCAGGTCGAGGCGAGCTTCAGCGAGTACGCGAAGCACATGCCGCTCCGCACCACCGTGGTCTACGGTGGCGTCGACATGAACGCGCAGATCGCGCAACTGCGCCTCGGCGTCGAGGTGCTGGTGGCGACCCCCGGGCGGCTGCTCGATCACGTGCAGAACAAGACCGTGATGTTCAACCAGGTGTCGATCCTGGTGCTGGACGAGGCGGACCGCATGCTCGACATGGGCTTCATGCCGGACATCCGGCGCATCATCGCCCTGCTGCCGACGACGCGGCAGAACCTGATGTTCTCGGCCACCTTCCCGGACGAGATCCGCAAGCTGGCCAAGACCATCCTGAACGATCCGGCCGAGGTGCAGGTGTCGACGCGCAATGCGGTCGCCGAGCTGGTGACGCACATCGTGCATCCGGTGGCGCGCGAAAAGAAGCGCGAACTGCTGTGCCACATCATCAAGTCGCGCGGCCTGAAGCAGGTGCTGGTGTTCACCGGCACGCGCATCGGTGCCAACCGGCTCACGCACCAGCTGACGCGCGAGCACATCCAGGCCGACGCCATCCACGGCGACAAGTCGCAGTCCGAGCGCGAGGTGGCGCTGGAGAACTTCAAGTCCGGCCGCACCGCGGTGCTGGTGGCGACCGACGTGGCCTCCCGCGGGCTGGACATCGAAGGCCTGCCGCAGGTGATCAACTTCGACATTCCGCATTCGCCCGAGGACTACGTGCACCGCATCGGCCGCACCGGTCGCGCGGGCTCGGCCGGCGAGGCGATTTCGCTGATCGCGCCCGAGGACAACGAGGCGCTCGCGGCCATCGAGAAGCTGATCAAGAAGCCGATCGAGAAGGTGCTGGTGCCGGGCTTCGAGCCCGGCGCGGCGTCGATGGCCGGGCTGATGGGCCGCGACAGCGGCAGGGGTCCGCGCAGCGAGGGGCGGGGCGAGGGACGCGGTCGCGGTCGCCGCGAGAGCCCGTCGCAGGACGCGCCGGCGCGCGAGCCCGCGCCGCGACGCGCGCCGCGCAGCGTGCCGTCGCCCGCGCGCCAGACCTCGTCCGACCCGATTTTCTCGAAGCCCTACGAGCCCGGCACCGCGCCGCGCGAAGCGAGTGAAGCGGCGGCCCCGGTGGCGTCGTCCACGGAGCCGCGGCGCAAGCAGGTGGCCGCCCTTCTCGGCGGCCTGCGCAAGGCGGGCTGACCGGCCGTCCCCGCGGGACGGCGCGCCGCCCTGCGCGGCGCCGCCCTACACGCAGCGTGCGCCGTCGACCTCGATGCAGGATCCCGACACCATGCCGGCCTCGTCCGAGGCAAGGAACAGGCACGCGTTGGCGATGTCCTCCGGCGTCGAGAACCGGCCCAGCGGGATCGTCGCGAGGAAGCGCTTTTTCGCCTCCTCGGTGACCGCGCCGCCGGCGAAGTCCGCCGAGAGCGCGGTTTCCGGGCTGAACACCGGGTTGACGCAGTTGACGCGGATCTTGTCCGGGCCGAACTCGGCGGCCATGGACTTCGACATCAGGATCACCGCGCCCTTGGAACTGTTGTAGACGGTCAGTCCGGGACGCGGACGCAGGCCCGCCGTCGAGGCGATGTTGACGAAACAGCCGCCGCCTTGCTTGCGGAACACCGGCACCGCATGCATGGCAGAGAGGTAGATGCTCTTCACGTTGATCGCGTAGACCTTGTCGAACTCGTCCTCCGTGACCTCGACGTAGGGCTTGTTGCGGTGCGTCCAGCCGGCGTTGTTGACCACGATGTCCAGCCGCCCGAAGGCCGACTGCGTCGCGCCGACGAGGTTCGCCCAGTCCGCCGTCCGGGTCACGTCGGCGTGCACGAACACCGCCTTGCCGCCCGCGCGCGTGATCTCGCCCGCGACGCGCTGCCCGCCGGCATCGTTGATGTCGTTGACCACCACGCCGGCGCCTTCCGCCGCGAAACGCTTAGCGATGCCCGCGCCGAAGCCGGATCCGGCGCCCGTGACGATGGCCACCTTGCCCTTGAGTCTCATGTGATCTCTCCCAGGTAAAAAACGCGCACGTTCCAGTCTAACGCCGCCACGGGCCGGCGACTTGATCCAGGTGAAACCGCGCCCGTCCGGGGCGTCGCGCGGGGTGCTGGCGGGCGCACCGGACCGTGCGATCATCGCGGGAAACGCCACTCCGGGGAGGCCCCATGAATCTCGACCGCGTCGGCTCCGGCCGCGACCTGCCGAACGACTTCAACGTCATCATCGAAATCCCGATGCGCGCCGAACCCGTCAAGTACGAGGTCGACAAGGCAACCGGCGCGATGTTCGTCGACCGCTTTATGTCGACGGCCATGCACTATCCCTGCAACTACGGCTACGTGCCGCATACGCTGTCGGGCGACGGCGACCCGGTGGACGTGCTGGTGATGTCGCCCTATCCGCTGATTCCGGCCGTGGTGGTGCGCTGCCGGCCGGTGGGCATGCTGAAGATGACCGACGAGGCGGGCGAAGACACCAAGTTGCTGGCCGTGCCGGTGGACGAACTCACCGACCAGTATCGCGGGGTCGCCTCGCCGCGCGACCTGCCGGCGTCCGAGCTCGCGCGCATCGCGCACTTCTTCGAGCATTACAAGGACCTCGAGCGCGGCAAGTGGGTGCGCCTCGAGGGCTGGGTCGGGCCGGAGGAGGCGAAGCGCGAACTGCTCGACGGGGTGGCACGCTTCAAGCGCGCGAAGCGCAAGCCGAAGTTCTGAGCGCGGGGCGCCGGCACGCGCCATATAGTAACATATAGGTTACCATAAGGGCCGGACCGCCGCCCCGCCTACGCCTGGTCGCCCGCCGCCTCGCGCACGAACGGCGAGTGCCGCTCGAGTTCGTCGACGTAGCGCGCAATGCCCTGCGCCTCGCGTCCGAGGTAGTCGTCCACCGCGCGCGCGAAAGCCGGGTGCGCCAGCCAGTGCGCCGACAGGGTCTCGACCGGCAGCAGGCCGCGAAACAGCTTGTGCTCGCCCTGCGCGCCGCCCTCGAAGCGCCTCAGGCCGCGCTCGATCGCATGCTCGATCGCCTGGTAGTAGCAGCACTCGAAATGCAGCAGCGGCACGTGCTCGATCGCACCCCAGTAGCGGCCGTAGAGCGCCTCGCCGCCTTCGAGCAGCAGCGAGGCGGCGATCGGCCGGCCCTCGCGTTCGGCGAGCACCATCACCGTGTGCGCGCGCAGCCCGGTGCCGAGCCGCAGGAAGAACTCCAGGTTCAGGTAGGGGCTCGAGCCATGCGCCGCGTAGGTGCCCTGGTAACAGCGGTTGAAGAACATCCACTCGGCCTCGCCGATCTGGGCGCCGCGCAGGCGCCGGCAGGTGACGCCGGCTTCGCGCACGCGGCGGCGCTCCTGCCGGATGGTCTTGCGCCGGCGGTGCGACATGCGTGCGAGGAAGGCCTCGAAGTCGGGGTAGGCGGCATTCGTCCAGTGGAACTGCACCGTTCGCCGCAGCATCATGCCGGCGGCCAGCAGGCGATCGGCTTCGGCCGCCGTCGGGAACAGCACGTGCAGCGAAGAGGTCTCGCGCGCGCACCCGAGCGCCGCGGCGATCAGCGTGTCGCGATCTGCGTCGTTCGCTGCGAACACGCGCGGCCCGCCCACGGGCGTGAAGGGCACCGCCCCAAGGAGCTTGGGGTAGTACGCCAGGCCGTGGCGCGCGTAGGCCTCGGCCCAGGCCCAGTCGAAGACGTACTCGCCGTAGGAGTGGGTCTTCTCGAACAGGGGCATGATGCCGGCCAGGGCGCCCGCCCGGCGCAGGACGAGAAACCGCGGGCGCCAGCCGGTGCGCGCGCTGGCGCAGCCGCTCTCGATCAGCGCGCTGAAGAACGCGTGCCGCACGCAGGGGTTGGCCCCTTCGGCGCCCGGGTCCGCGGCGGCCACCAGCGCGTTCCATTCGTCCGCTTCCAGCTGCGCGGGCGAATCGACGATCTCGACGCGGGACGCAGCGCTCAGCGGAGTGCGTCCCGGCGCGCGCCGGACCCCGCGCTCATGCGAGGCCGCACTCGGCGCGGATCCGCTCGGCCACCTTCGGGTCCAGGGCCTTTACCCGCAGGTACTCTGCTTGCAGCTTGCCGGCCTCGCCGAGCGTGTGCCAGATGCCGGCCAGGTGGTATCCGGCATAGGGATTTCCGGGCTTGAGTGCCGCAGCCCGGCCGAACGCCTCGGCGGCCCCGGCGTGCTGCCCGAGCGCGAGGCGCGACACGCCGAGCGCGAACCAGCCCCGGTCCATGGCCGGATCGAGCGCGAGCGCCGCGGCCAGGTGCGCAATCGCCGGCTCGTGCCGGCCCAGCCGCTGGAGCATGAATGCGACGTTGAAACGCGTGGGCGCATCGGCCGGCTCGATTTCCGCGGCGCGCTCGAAATCGGCGAGCGCCTCGTCGTAGCGCGCCTCGGTGGCGCGCAGGAACCCGGCGCAGCGCCAGGCGTCGGCATGGCGGGGCGCGGCGCGGGTGACCGCCCGGAAAACCTCGAGCGCACGCCGCCGCCGCTTCAGGCGGGTGAGCATGCGCCCGTAGCCGAACAGGAGCGTCGTACGCAGGGTTCCGGAGGCGGCCATGAAGTCATTATAGGGTCCGCGCTGACGGCGTTCCCGGCCTGACTTAGAATGTGGGGCAATCGGCATGCGGGGCAACCGGCCCTGCGGGAGGCAGGATGAAAAAGATCGAAGCAATCGTCAAACCGTTCAAGCTCGATGAAGTGCGCGAGGCGCTGTCGGAAGTCGGCGTCACCGGTCTCACGGTGACCGAGGTCAAGGGCTTCGGGCGGCAGAAGGGGCACACCGAGCTCTATCGCGGCGCGGAATACGTGGTGGATTTCCTGCCGAAGGTGAAGATCGAACTGGTGGTGCCGGACGACCAGGTCGAGGTCGCCATCGAGGCCATCGTGCGCGCCGCGCGCACCGGCAAGATCGGCGACGGCAAGATCTTCGTCACGTCGGTGGAACACGTGGTGCGCATCCGCACCGGCGAGACCAACGAGTCCGCAGTCTGAGGCTTCAGTCAGGCATTCCGCGGCGTTTGGCCGCGGTGGGCGGCGCTAGCGCCGCGCCTTGAGCAGCACCAGTAGCGCGCCGCCGCCGCCCTGCGCGGCGGGCGCCTGGCAGAAGGCCAGCACCGCGTCGCGGCGCGGCAGGTGCTTCACCAGCAGATGCTTGAGCACCGGCTCCCGATTCCTCGAGCCGAGTCCCTTGCCGTGGACGATGCGCACGCAGCGCCGGCCGCGCGCCGCGCAGCCGGCGAGGAATTCCCCGACCGCATCGAGCGCCTCGACGCGGTTCAGGCCGTGCAGGTCGATCTCGGCCTGCACCACCCAGTGCCCGCGCCGCAACTGGCGCAGGATCTGCCGCGACAGCCCTTCGCGCAGGTAGTTCGGTTCCTCGCCCGAGTCGAGCGCGTCTTCGATGCTGATCGATGCGCTCAGGGCTTCGCGCATCACTTCGCGCTCGTCGCGCAGGCGTTGCAGCGGGCGCGGCGCGGGCGGCGTGCGCCGCGGGGCGATGCGCCGGGCGCGCGAAAGCGGCTTGGCATCCCGCAGGGCCTCGCGCAGCGCCTTTTCGTCGTCGTCCATGTGCCGTCTCCGCCCGGCCAGGCAGTGGGCGCGGGCCTCAGTCGCCCAGCGCGTCGAGGTATTTCTCGGCGTCGAGCGCCGCCATGCAGCCGGTGGCCGCGCTGGTGACCGCCTGCCGGTAGACGTGGTCCTGCACGTCGCCGGCGGCGAACACGCCCGCGACGCTGGTCGCCGTCGCGTTGCCGTCGCGCCCGCTGTGCGTGGCGATGTAGCCGTTCGACATCTCGAGCTGCCCGGCGAACAGCCCGGTGTTCGGCGTGTGGCCGATGGCGATGAACAGTCCGCTCGTCACGAGGTCCTTCGTCGCGTCGCCCTTGGTGCTGCGGATGCGCACGCCGGTCACTCCGGTGGCATCGCCCAGCACCTCGTCGAGCACGGCGTCGAGTTCGAGCACCACCTTGCCCTCGGCCACCCGCTTCATCAGCTTGTCGATCATGATCTTCTCGGCGCGGAACTTGTCGCGCCGGTGCACCAGCGTGACCTTCGAGCAGATGTTCGCCAGGTACAGGGTTTCCTCCACGGCGGTGTTACCGCCGCCGATCACCACCGCGTCCTTGCCCTTGTAGAAGAAGCCGTCGCAGGTGGCGCAGGCCGAGACGCCGCGGCCCATGAACTTCTGCTCCGAAGGCAGGCCGAGGTAGCGCGCCGAGGCCCCGGTGGCGATGATCAGCGCGTCGCAGGTCCAGGTGTCGACATCCCCCTTCAGCACGAACGGGCGCTTGCCAAGCGCCACGCTCTGCACGTGATCGAAGACGACCTCGGTCTCGAAGCGCTCCGCATGCCGCTTGAAGCGCTCCATCAGGTCGGGCCCCTGCACGCCGTCGGCGTCCGCCGGCCAGTTGTCGACGTCGGTGGTGGTCATGAGCTGCCCGCCTTGCGCGATGCCGGTGAGCAGGACGGGCTTCAGGTTGGCGCGCGCGGCATAGACCGCGGCGGTGTAGCCGGCAGGGCCGGAACCGAGGATCAGCAGGCGCGAATGGCGCGTGGTCATGGCATGGATCGCTTCAAGAGTGGTGTGGGGCGGGGCCGGAGACGCCACGGTCCGCAGGCCCCGCGATTATATGCGGCCCCGCCATGAGGGCTGCGTACCGGCTTTGGTAAGATGGGACATGACATCCACGCTCGCGGAAGGGAGGCGCTCATGACGGCCTCGGCAACGCCCGTATCGACGGCGGTATTGCGCGCCGTACCGCTGTTTGCCAGCGTCTCGGACGACCAGTTGCGCATGCTCACCACCATGGTCACGCGCCGCAGCGCGGCGCGCAACGGCATCGTGCTGGCGGCGGGCGACTCCACCGATTCGCTCTACATCGTGCTTGCCGGGCGGCTCAAGGTAATGATGAGCGATTCCGACGGCAAGGAAGTCATCCTCAGCATCCTCGGGCCGGGGGAGTTCTTCGGCGAGATGGGCCTGCTCGACGAGAGTCCGCGCTCGGCCAGCGTGATCGCCATCGATCCGAGCGAACTGCTGTGCGTGTCCAAGCGCGACTTCATGCGCTGCCTGCAGGAGAACTTCGAGATGTCGATGGCGGTGATGCGCGGCCTGGTGCGTCGCCTGCGCGAGGCGGACCGCAAGATCGGCAGCCTCGCGCTGCTCGACGTCTACGGGCGCGTCGCGCGCCTGCTGCTCGACATGGCCGAGGACGTCGACGGCACCATGACGGTGACCAAGCGGCTGCCCAAGCAGGACATCGCGAAGATGATCGGCGCCTCGCGCGAGATGGTGAGCCGCGTCATGAAGGACCTGCAGACCGGCGGCTTCATCGAGGTGCGCGGCCAGACCATCATCGTGCGCGACACCATCGTGCTGCCGGAATGACGGCGGCGCCCGTCTAGAAATCCTCTGACGAATCAAGCCTAAGGTCCTGCGCGGACAGCGCTTTCGGCCGCGTCCGGCGGGCCGGGGAGTGGGGCGCTTGGGATACAATTGCCCCCTTCCGGGCGCATCGCATGGCCATCGCCAACAAATCCTCTGCTGCACCCCTGCCTGCGAAACTTGCAGGCCTGCTGCGCGAGGCGAAATGGCTCCTGCTGGTGGTGCTCGCGGGCTACCTGTTCCTGATCCTTGCCACGTTCAGCCGCGAGGACCCGGCCTGGACCCACAGCGTCGCCGACGACACCGTGCGAAACGCCGGCGGGCGCGTCGGGGCGGCCCTGTCCGACGTCCTGCTCTCCCTCTTCGGCTGGTCCGCCTTCTGGTGGGTGGCGCTGTGCCTCGCGTTCGTGATCTGGGGCTACCGGCGGCTGGACGGCACGCCGCTGGTGGACCGCCGACCGCTGGCGATCGCGCTCGTCGGCTTCATCCTGCTGCTGGTGGCGAGTTCGTCGGTGGAGGCGCTGCGCCTGCACAGCTTCGGGCTCTCGCTGCCGCAACAGGCCGGCGGGATCATCGGCAGCACGCTCGCTGACGCCGCCGGCGCGGTTGCGGGCTTCACCGGCGCGACGCTGGTCGCGCTTGCCATCGCGGCGATCGGCTGGAGTTTGTTCAGCGGCATCTCCTGGCTCCGGCTCGCCGAGTTCACGGGCTTCGCGCTCGAGACCGCGCACGCGCGCGTGCTCGGTGCCTGGGAGCGGCGCCAGGACCGCATGCGCGGCGAGGTGGCGCGCGAGGAACGCGACGTCGTCGTCGAGGCCGAGCGCAAGCGCGAGGACGACCATCCCCCCTTGCGCATCGAGCCGGCGCTGCTTGAGGTGAAGAAGTCCGAGCGGGTGCAGAAGGAGCGCCAGGTGCCGCTCTTCGAGGACCTGCCGGACACACCGCTGCCGCCGCTCAAGCTGCTCGACGAGGCAAAGCTGGAAGGCGAGCAGGTTACCGCCGAGACGCTGGAATTCACCTCGCGCCTGATCGAGAAGAAGCTCTCGGACTTCGGCGTGGTGGTGAAGGTGCTCGCCGCCTACCCGGGGCCGGTGATCACGCGTTACGAGATCGAACCTGATGTTGGCGTCAAGGGCAGCCAGATCGTCAACCTGGTGAAGGACCTTGCGCGCGCCCTGTCGGTGGTCTCGATCCGCGTGGTGGAGACGATTCCGGGCAAGTCCTGCATGGGGCTGGAGATCCCCAACCCGCACCGCCAGACGGTGCGCCTGACCGAGATCCTCGGTTCGCAGGCCTACCACGGCATGCATTCGCCGGTGGCGCTCGCGCTGGGCAAGGACATCGGCGGCAACCCGGTGGTCGCGGACCTCGCGAAGATGCCGCACCTGCTGGTGGCCGGCACCACCGGGTCGGGCAAGTCGGTGGCGATCAACGCCATGATCCTGTCGCTGCTTTACAAGGCCGAGCCGCGCAACGTGCGCCTGATCCTGGTCGACCCGAAGATGCTGGAACTCTCGGTCTACCAGGACATCCCCCACCTGCTCGCTCCAGTGGTGACCGACATGAAGCAGGCGGCGAACGCGCTGATGTGGTGCGTGGCCGAAATGGAGCGGCGCTACAAGCTGATGTCCTGGCTCGGCGTGCGCAATCTCTCGGGCTTCAACCACAAGGTCGCCGAGGCCGAAAAGCAGGGCCGGGTGCTCGAGAACCCGCTCACCCTGCCGGCGGGCGAGCCCGGCACGGAAACGAAGGGCGAGCCGCTCACGGCGCTGCCGACCATCGTCGTCGTCATCGACGAACTCGCCGACCTGATGATGGTGGTCGGCAAGAAGGTCGAGGAGCTGATCGCGCGCCTCGCGCAGAAGGCGCGCGCCTCGGGCATCCACCTGATCCTCGCCACGCAGCGC
>DATCYZ010000096.1:0-42887 GCA_036526195.1 Burkholderiales bacterium | reverse complement strand
TGATCCCGAACTGCGTCTCCTACGACCCGACCTTCGGCTACGAGGTGGCGGTGATCGTGCAGGACGGCCTGCGCCGCATGGTCGCGGAGCAGCAGGACATCTACTACTACATCACCCTGATGAACGAGGCCTACGAGCATCCGGCGATGCCCAAGGGCGCGGAGGACGGCATCCTCAAGGGCATGTACCTGCTGCGCACCACGAAGTCGAAGGCCAAGGCGCGCGTGCAATTGCTCGGCTCGGGCACCATCCTGCGCGAGGTGCTGGCGGCCGCCGAACTGCTCGAGGCAGACTGGGGCGTGGGAGCGGATGTCTGGAGCGCCACCAGCTTCACCGAGCTGCGCCGCGAGGGGCTCGCCACCGACCGCTGGAACCTGCTGCATCCGGACGAGAAGAAGCCGCGCGTGCCCTACGTCACGCAGTGCCTGGCCTCGCGTCCCGGCGCGGTGGTCGCCGCGAGCGACTACATCAAGACCTTCGCCGACCAGATCCGGCCCTTCGTGCCGCGCGAGCGGGTCTACCGCGTGCTCGGCACCGACGGCTTCGGTCGGTCGGACTCGCGTGCCAAGCTGCGCTCGTTCTTCGAGGTCAACAGCCACTTCGTGGTGGTCGCGGCGCTCAGGGCGCTCGCCGACCAGGCGGACGGAAAACCCAAGGCGGTGGGCGAGGCCTTGCGCAAGTACGGCATCAATCCCGAGAAACCCGACCCGACGACGGTCTGAGACGGAACCGGAGCCCGCGCCATGGCCGCCCTGCAGGAAGTGCACGTCCCCGACATCGGTGACTTCAAGGAAGTCGAGGTCATCGAGATCCTGGTGAAACCCGGCGACACGATCGCCAAGGAACAGTCGCTGATCACGCTGGAGTCCGACAAGGCGACGATGGAGATTCCCTCGCCCGAAGCCGGCGTGGTGAAGGAACTGAAGATCAAGCTCGGCGACAAGCTTGCCGAAGGCGCGCTGATCCTGACGCTCGAGGCGGGCGCCGGGGCGCCCGCCGCCCCGAAGGCGGCCGACCCCGCGCCGTCGAAAGCGGCTGCGCCGGAGAAGCCCGCCGCGCCGCCGGCCGCGAAGGCGCCCGCCGCGCCCGCGGCGCCGGCCGAGGCGCCCGCGGCGCCCGCCGGGCGCCCGGTGCCGCGCGAGCCGCGCGATGAACTGGTGCCGACGCCGCACGCCAGTCCCTCGGTGCGCAAGTTCGCGCGCGAACTCGGCGTCGACCTGCATCAGGTGCAGGGCAGCGGGCCGAAGGGCCGCATCGTGCACGAGGACGTGCAGGGCTTCGTCAAGCAGGCGCTCGGACGCGCCCCGGCGCCGGCGGCGAAATCCGGCGGCGGCGCGCTGCCCTTCGACCTGCCGGCCTGGCCGAAGACCGACTTCGCCAAGTTCGGCCCGATCGAACTGCTGCCGCTGGCGCGCATCCAGAAGCTCTCCGGGCCGAACCTGCACCGCAACTGGATTTCGATCCCGCACGTCACGCAGTTCGACACCGCCGACATCACCGAGCTGGAGGCCTTTCGCAAGTCGAGCGGGCCCGACTCGGAGAAACGCGGCATCAAGCTGACCATGCTCGCCTTCCTCATCAAGGCCAGTGTCACCGCCCTGAAGCAGTTCCCGAAGTTCAACGCCTCGCTCGACCCGAGCGGCGAGGCGCTGATCATCAAGAAGTACTTCCACATCGGCGTCGCCGTCGACACGCCCGAGGGCCTGGTGGTGCCGGTGATCCGCGATGCCGATCGCAAGGGCGTGTTCGACCTCGCCAAGGAACTCGGCGACATTTCCAAGCTCGCGCGCGACAAGAAGTTGAAGCCCGGCGACATGCAGGGCGGCACGTTCTCGATTTCCAGCCTCGGCGGCATCGGCGGCAGCGCCTTCACGCCGATCATCAACGCCCCCGAAGTGGCGATCCTCGGCGTCTCGCGCTCGGCGATGCAGCCGGTGTGGGACGGCAAGGGCTTTTCGCCGCGCCTGATGCTGCCGCTGTCGCTGTCCTACGACCACCGGGTGATCGACGGGGCGTCCGCGGCGCGCTTCACCAGCTACCTCGCCTCGGTGCTCTCGGACATCCGGCGCTCGCTGCTTTAGGCGCCGACAGACCATGGCCCATCGCATTGAAGTGAAGGTTCCGGACATCGGCGACTTCGAGAACATCGACGTCATCGAAGTGCTGGTGAAACCCGGGGACCGCGTCGAGAAGGAGCAGTCGCTGCTCACGCTCGAATCGGACAAGGCGACGATGGAAATTCCCTCGCCGCAGGCCGGCGTGGTCGGCGCCCTGAAGGTGAAGGTCGGCGACAAGGTGTCGCAGGGCACGCTGATCCTGGAACTCGAGGGCGAGGACGCCGCGCCCGCGCCGGCCGCGGAGAAGAAGGCCGCGACGGCCCCTGCCGCCGCTGCCGCGCCTGCAGCACCGGCGCGCGCCGCGGCACCGGTTCCCGCGCCCGCCAGCGGCGGCCCGGCCGACCTCGAGTGCGACCTGCTGGTGCTCGGCGCCGGCCCCGGCGGCTACTCGGCGGCGTTCCGCGCCGCCGACCTCGGCCAGAAGGTGGTGCTGGTCGAGCGTTACGCCACGCTGGGCGGGGTCTGCCTGAACGTCGGCTGCATCCCGTCCAAGGCCCTGCTGCACACCGCCGCGGTGATGGACGCGGCACGCGAGCTTGCCGCGCACGGCGTCGAGTTCGGCGCGCCGAAGCTCGACCTCGACAAGTTGCGCGGCTTCAAGGACAAGGTGGTGGGCAAGCTCACCGGCGGCCTCGCGGCGATGGCGAAGCTGCGCAAGGTGACGGTGCTGCAGGGCATCGGCCAGTTTGCCGACCCGCATCACCTGGACGTCGAAACGCCGCAGGGAAAGAAGCGCGTGCGCTTCGCCGCGGCCGTCATCGCCGCCGGCTCGCAGGCGTCGAAACTCCGCCTCGGCGGCAAGGACCTGCCCGAGGACGATCGCATCGTCGATTCCACCGGGGCGCTCGAACTGCGCGCGTTGCCGAAACGCCTGCTGGTGATCGGCGGCGGCATCATCGGACTGGAGATGGGCACGGTGTACTCGACGCTGGGGGCGCGGCTCGACGTGGTGGAGATGCTCGACGGGCTGATGCCCGGCGCGGACCGCGACGTGGTGTCGGTCTGGCAGAAGTTCAACGCGAAGCGCTTCGACCGGGTGATGCTGAAGACGCGCACCGCGTCGGTGGAGGCCACCAAGAAGGGCGTCCGCGTCGCCTTCGAGGGCGAGGGCGCGCCCGAGCCGCAGCTCTACGACATGGTGCTGGTGTCCGTCGGACGCACGCCGAACGGCAGGCAGATCGGCGCCGAGCGCGCCGGCGTGGCGGTCACCGAGCGCGGCTTCATCGAGGTGGATTCGCAGCGGCGCACCAACGTGCCGCACATCTATGCGATCGGCGACATCGCCGGCAACCCGATGCTCGCGCACAAGGCGGTGCACGAGGCGCACGTGGCGGCGGAGGCCGTCGCCGGGCAGAAGTCGCACTTCGACGCCCGCGTGGTGCCCTCGGTGGCCTACACCGACCCGGAGATCGCCTGGGTGGGCGAGACCGAGGACGAGGCGAAGAAGGCGGGCCGCAAGCTCGGCGTGGGCAAGTTCCCCTGGGCCGCCTCGGGGCGCGCGATCGCCAACGCCCGCGACGAGGGCTTCACCAAGCTGCTGTTCGACCCCGAGACGCACCGCATCGTCGGCGCCGCCATCGTCGGCACCGGGGCCGGCGACCTGATCAGCGAACTCGCGCTGGCAATCGAGATGGGCTGCGACGCCACCGACATCGGCAAGACCATCCACCCGCACCCGACGCTCGGGGAGTCGGTCGGCATGGCGGCCGAGGCCTTCGAAGGGGTCTGCACCGACCTGCCGCCGCCGCGCAAGCGATGAGCGCACGCGCGGCGCGACGCCCTCAGTTCTTCGGCAGGCGCGCGCCCCATTGGGCGGCCTCGGATTCGCTTTTCGCCAACCCCAGTTCGCCGTTGCGATAGGCCTGCTCGAGCCGGCGGATCGATTCGACGGCGCCGCGCGCCGCCGCGGTGCGGTAGAGCTCGAGCGCCTTCGCGGTGCTCGACTCGGCGCCCAGGCCAAGCTCGTAGACCGTCGCCAGCTCGTGCTGGGCGAGCGCGTGCCCGGCGTTCGCGGCGCGCTCGAACCATTCGCGCGCGGCCTCCAGGTTGCGCGGCACGCCCTCGCCCTTCTGCGCGAGCCGGCCGAGGAAGTACATCGCCCAGACATGGCCCTGGTCGGCCGCGGCGCGGAACAACCGCGCGGCGGCACGCGCGTCCTGCGGCACGCCGTCGCCCTCGAGGTACATGCGGGCAAGCTGCGCCTGGGCGCGCGCCGAGCCGGCGCGCGCCGCGCGCTCGAGCCACTTCGCCATCTCGCCTTCGTCGCGCTCGACGCCGTCCCCGGTGCCGAACATCAGCGCGAGCGCGTGCAGCGCCTCGGGATGCCCCTGTTCGCCGGCCGCGCGGTACCAGCGCGCCGCCTCTGCGGGGTTGCGATCGCCGCCCCTGCCCTCCAGCAGCAGGGTGGCAAGGTTGGTGCGCGCATCGGCGTGGCGGGCCTCGGCGGCGCGCAGGTAGAAGGCGCGCGCCTGCGCGTAGTCGCGCACCGGGGGCGAGGCGGATTCGTAGACAAGGCCCAGCAGGTAGAGGGCCTGCGGGTGGCCGTCGCGCGCAATCGGCTGCAGCACGTCGATGGCCTGGGCGAAGTCGCCGCGGCCGAGCGCGCCCAGGGCGGGCGCAAGGCGCGCCTCGACGTCCTCGGCGCGCGTGCCCGGCTGGGCCTTCACGGCGAGTACGACGGCGATCAGCAACAGGGCGAGGGCGGCGCGCATCGGTAGCATCCGGATTGTCCCAGAGAAGCGCGCCGGGCCGGGAGGCCATGGCTATACTGCGCGCATGGCCGGAACGACGGATCAGGATGCCCTGAAGCGGCAGGTGGCGCAGGCGGCGCTCGCGCACGTGGTCGACGGGGCCGTGGTCGGTGTCGGCTCCGGCTCGACGGTGAACCTCTTCATCGACGCGCTCGCCACCATCAAGGGGCGCATCGACGGCGCGGTGGCGGCCTCGGAGGCGAGCGCCGCGCGACTCAAGGGCCACGGCATCCGCGTCGCGGACCTGAACAGCGTCGATTCACTGCCGGTATACGTCGACGGCGCCGACGAGATCACCGAGCACCTGGCCATGATCAAGGGCGGCGGCGGGGCGCTGACGCGCGAGAAGATCGTCGCCGCGGTGGCAAAGCGCTTCGTTTGCATCTGCGATGCCTCGAAGCTGGTGCCGGTGCTGGGCAAGTTCCCGCTGCCCGTGGAAGTGATCCCCATGGCGCGCAGCCATGTCGGCCGCGCGCTGCGCGCGCTCGGCGCCAACCCGGTGCTGCGCGCGGATTTCCGCACCGACAACGGCAACCTGATCCTCGATTGCCACGGCCTGTCGATCCTCGACCCGTACACGCTCGAGACCGAGTTGAACCAGATTGCCGGCGTGGTCACCAACGGGCTGTTCGCGCGCCGGCCGGCGGACCTGCTGCTGCTCGGCGGCGCGGACGGCGTGCGCACGCTCGGCCCGAAGGCCTAGGCCGCGCCTGCCGGCGGGTGCCGGGCGTCACACTCCTGCAATATGCCCTGTGATACCCTAACTCCTTCATTTTCATAGGGGTATTTCGATGCCGGAGCACACCTCGAAGCAGTTCGACGCGGAACTCGAAAGCGTTCGATCGCGGGTGCTGCAGATGGGCGGCCTCGTCGAGGAGCAGATCGTGCGCGCGGTCGCCGCGCTGATCGCCGGCGACATGGAACGCATCGATCGCGTGATCGAGGATGACCATCGCGTCAATGCGCTGGAAGTGGGCCTCGACGAGGCCTGCAGCCAGATCATCGCGCGCCGACAGCCCGCCGCAGGGGATCTGCGATTGCTGATCACCGTCATCAAGACCATCACCGACCTCGAGCGCATCGGCGACGAGGCCGAGAAGATCGCGCGCATGGCGAAGCTGATCCACAGCGCGGGCAAGCAGCACATGCCGCGCATGGACCTCTCGCACGTCGCCGACCGCGCCGTGGCGATGCTGCGCCAGTCGCTGGACGCGTTCGCGCGGCTCGACACCAACGAGGCGATGAACGTGGTGAAGCAGGACGTGGCGGTGGACGACGAGTTCCGCGCCATCATGCGGCAACTCATCACCTTCATGATGGAAGACCCGCGCACCATCTCGCGGTCCCTCGAGATCCTGTTCATCGCCAAGGCGATCGAGCGCATCGGCGACCATTCCAAGAACATGGCCGAGTACGTGATCTACATGGTCAAGGGCCGCGACGTGAGGCACGTGTCGCTGGAGGAGATGGAGAAGGAACTTCTCGACTAAGGGGTCGGATCCCTTTTTCCGGGGAGTCCCTTCGATCGACGCCGAGACGCGTCGGAAAAAGGGCTCTGACCCCTCTGACATCTGAGGGGTCAGAGCCCTTTTCCGTTTTTGTTTCCTCTAATCGCACGTACCACCCCGGAAAAGGGATCCAACCCCTGGGTCTGGACGGAGGGGTCAGAGCCCTTTTTCCGATGGCGCGCGGCGTCGATCGAAGGCTAAAGCGGAAAAAGGGATCCGACCCCTGGGTCTTGATCGCGGAAAAGGGATCCGACCCCCCGTTTGGACGGAGGGGTCAGAGCCCTTTTCCGTTGAAGCTTCTTGGGGTCGAGGGCACCACCTCGGAAAAGGGATCCGACCCCTAGGTTTTGAGGCGCTTCAAAAACACCTTCGACCCGCGCTTCCAGTTGTAGAGCACGCGCCGCTCGGTCGGCAGGGTGTCGACGGCAGCGGGTCGAAAGCCCTGGTCGACGAACCAGTGCTCGGCGCGCGTGGTGAGCGCGAACAGCCGCTTGATGCGCCGCGCCTTCGCGCGGGTCTCGCAGGCGCCGAGCAGGCGTTCGCCGTAGCCGGCGTCGCGGTAGGCGGGCGCGACCGCGAGGCAGGCGAACTCGGCGCTCTTTGCGTCCGGGTACGGGTGCAGCGCGGCGCAGCCGAGGATGCGGCCATCGTGCTCGATGACGAAGAAGTTGCCGATCTCGGACTCGATCAGCTCGCGGTTGCGTTTCACCAGCGAGCCTTCCGCCTCCAGCGGTTCGATCAGCGACAGGATGCCGCCGATGTCCTCGATGCTCGCCGGCCGCAAACGTTCCACCGGGTCGGCGGTGATCATGGTGCCGACGCCGGAATGGGTGAAGAGTTCGAGCAGCGTGGCCCCGGCGGTGCGGCGCGAGACCAGGTGCGCGCGCGAAACGCCGCCCTCGAGCGCGCGCAGCGCATGCTCCAGCGCCCGCGTGGTGCTGGCGCCGAGCGAGCGGCCCTTGAGCAGCGTCGCGGCCTGCGCCGCGGTGAGTTCGCCGAGCACCTCGCCGTTCTTCCCCGTGGGCAGCCGCTCGGCATAGAGCAGCAGCTTGTCCGCCTTCAGGGCCACGGCGACGCCTTCGGCGACATCTTCCCAGGGCACGTTGAACACTTCGCCCGTGGGCGAATAGCCGATGTGCGAGATCAGCACGACTTCACCGACTTCGAGCCGTCGGGCGATCGCCTGCGCATCCACCCGGCGCACCGCGCCGGTGAACTGGAAGTCGGTGCCGTCGATCACGCCGAGGGGCCGGGCGGCGAGGAAGTTGCCCGAGGCGACGCGGATCTGCGCGCCCGCCATGGGCGAATTCGGCAGGCCCTGCGACAGGCGCGCCTCGATCTCGACGCGCAGCACGCCTGCGGCGTGCTTCACCGCCACCAGCGAGGCCGCGTCGGTGACGCGGATGCCGCGCACGTAGCGCGAGCGAAGCCGTTTGGCCTTCAGTTCGGTCTCGATCTGCGGGCGCGCGCCGTGCACCAGCACCAGGCGGATGCCGAGCGCCGCGAGCAGGTTCAGGTCGTGCACGAACTGCGTGAAGCGCGCGCCCTCGGCCACCATCTCGCCGCCGAACGCGACCACGAAGGTGCGGCCGCGAAATGCGCGCACGTAGGGCGCGGCTTCGCGAAACCAGCGCACGAAGGCTTCCGGGGTAGGGGGCGTTGTCATTTTTTCACCTTCGCCGTAACAGGCGGAATTCTAAGCGGAATCAAGGGCTGCGGCGGCTCCGGTCCGGTTGCGCCGGGTCAACGCGGGAGCGTTGTGGTGCGTTACTTGTCCCACAGCCTGCTGCATCCACTGCAACACCGGGAGGACCGATGATGAAGATACTGAGAATCGCGATGGCCTGCGCGCTTGGCGCAGTGCTGAACGCACAGGCCGCGCCGGCCACGGAAACCGACGAGGACTGGATGAGTTTCGGGCGCATGCTCGCGCTCGCGCACGCGTTCGTGCGCATGGCGGCCGATGCCCCGGACGAGGCGGCGATGAAGAAGGGCGTCGATGGCGTGATGGCCGGCAACAACTCGGAGGTGAACCGTGCGGCGACGGGACTGCTCGCCGAGGTGACCGAGGACATGCCGCCCGCGCAGCGCGCGGCCTTCGCGGCCTTCGGCAGCGACCTCATGCGGCTCGCGCGCCGCGAGCAGGCGCGCACGCAGGCCGAGCGCGTCGTCTCGTCCGCGAGCGAAGCCGCGATCGCGGCGCGCAAGGACCTGCACGGCATGGGGCTGTCGTACTTCGACGCGACGCAGTTCCTCGACGCGGTGCGGCGCCGCGACGCGCTGGCGGTGGAGCTCTTCCTCGCGGCGCGCGGGGTCGACCCTGCCGCGCGCGACGCCCAGGGCCGCAGCGCGCGGGAGATCGCCCGCGCCGCGGGCGACGCGCGCATCAGCGCGCTGCTGGCAGGGACCGGCGCGCGCTGAGCGGGCGCCGGCAGCGGCCATATAGTAACGTATATGTTACCATAAGGCCCGATCCGGCGCCTAGCCGTCCCCGGCCAGCGCGTTCAGCGCGCCGAGCGCGGCGATCGCCGCCGTTTCGGTGCGCAGCACCCGCGGCCCGAGGCTCAGGGCGCGGAAGCCGGCCGCCTCGAGCGCGGCCGCCTCAATCTCGCTGAACCCCGCCTCCGGCCCGGCGGCAAGCACGGCGCCGCCGGCAAGGCCGGTGGCGGCTGTTGCGAGCCGCGCCGAAGCGCCGGGCGCGAGCAGCCATCGCGCCGCAGGCAGGGTCGCGTCGCGGCAGAACGCCTGCACGCCGACCGGCGCCCGCACTGGGGGCAATCGATTGCGTCCGCATTGCTCGCAGGCGGCGATCACGATGCGCTGCCAGTGGGCACGCTTCGTTTCCGCGCGGGCGGCATCGAGCCGCACCACCGAGCGCTCGGTGGCCAGGGGTTGTATCGCCGCGGCGCCGAGTTCGACCGCTTTCTGGATGGTGAAGTCCATGCGCTCGGCGCCTGAAATGCCCTGCGCGAGCACCACGCCAAGCGGGGATTCGCGCTCCACGTCGCGGTGCGCGCCCACGGCGACGGTGACGGCATTGCGCGGCCCGGATTCGATGACGGCGTCGTACTCGCCGCCGCGCCCGTCGAAGAGCACCAGTCGGTGCCCGGCGCGCAAGCGCAGCACGCGCGCGGCGTGGTGCGCGGCGCGCTCGGGAAGCACGAGCGTGCTGTTCGCCGCAAGCGCGGTGTCGACGTAAAGGCGTGCGGCACGCATGCTAGGATTCTCGCATGGTGGCAAAGACCTCCTCGGTGTGCGAGTTCGGCTGGAAGGCGCCGGGGTTCGACCTGCCCGGCACCGACGGCAAGCGGCACTCGCTAGAGCGCGCGCGCGGGCCGCAGGGCCTGGTGGTGATGTTCATCTGCAACCACTGTCCTTACGTGAAGGCGGTGCTCGATCGCATCGTCACCGACTGCGCCGAACTGGCCACGCTCGGCGTAGGCTCGATTGCCGTGATGTCGAACGACCCGGCGGATTACGCCGAGGATTCCTTCGACAACATGAAGCGGGTCGCCGCGGCGAAGCGCTTCGGCTTTCCCTATGTCTTCGACGAGACGCAGGCGGTGGCGCGCGCCTACGACGCGCAATGCACGCCCGAGTTCTTCGGCTTCAACGCGGCGCTCGAACTGCAGTACCACGGCCGGCTCGACGCCTCGCGCACCACGCCGGTCGCGGGCGCGCGGCGCGACCTGCTCGAGGCGATGCGCGAGGTGGCGAAAACCGGCATCGGGCCGCGCGAGCAGGTGGCCTCGATCGGCTGCTCGATCAAGTGGCGGCGCGGATGAAGGGCGACTGGAAGGTCTCGGCGCGCGAGGCGGCGGCGAGGCCGCTTCCGGAAGGACGCCGCTCGGCGGAGGTGCTGCGGCACGGCAGCCTGGAGGTGCGGTACTACGCGCCCAAGGGCGTCGACCCGCAGACCCCGCACGCGCGCGACGAGGTCTACATCGTCGAGCGCGGCAGCGGGTACTTCGTGCGCGGCACGGAGCGGGTGCCCTTTGGCGCCGGCGACATACTCTTCGTGCCTGCGAAGATGGAACACCGCTTCGAGGATTTCAGCGCGGACCTCGCGGTCTGGGTGATGTTCTACGGGCCCGAGGGCGGCGAGCGGGAGCAGCCCTTCGCCTGAGCGGTCCCGGGCCGGCGCCTAGCGGGTGCAGGCCCAGGCGACGATGCGGCAGGCGTCCGCCCCGCAGCGCTTCAGCGCCTTCGTTTCCGCCTCGTCGCGCGTCACGCCCGAAGCGCCCACCGTCTTCTTCGGGCCGTCGGCAAGCGCGCCGCAGCCGTTCTTGAACGCGTGCACCACCTCGCAGCGCGGGTGGCCGCATTGCCTGAGCGCTTCCAGGCGGGCCTCGCGGGCCTGCGCGAAATCGTGCCCGGCACCCCAGGCTTCGCTCGCCTTGTGGAAGGCGAGCGCGCCGAAGCGGTTTGGCGTCGGCGAAGGCTTCGCCGCCTCGGCGACGCCTGTGCCGAGGAGCACTGCCATGAGGATCGCCGTCGCCGGGCGCATGCGCGCTACATCGTCGCGCCGATCACCCAGGGCGCGAACTCGTCCTCGCCGAAGCCGAGGGCCTCGGACTTCGACGGCGTGCCGGAGGCGGTGTCGAGAATCATGCGAAAGATGCGCTCGCCGACCTCGGGCACCGATTCGGTGCCGTCGACCACGGTGCCGCAGTTGATGTCCATGTCGTCTTCCATGTGCGAGAACATGCGCGTGTTGGTGGCGAGCTTGAGCGAGGGCGTCGGCTTGCAGCCGAACACCGAGCCGCGCCCGGTGGTGAAGCACACCACGTTCGCGCCGCCGGCCACGTGGCCGGTGACCGACACCGGGTCGTAACCCGGCGTGTCCATGAAGACGAAGCCCTTGGCGGTCACCTTCTCGCCGAATTCGTAGACGTCCTCGAGGTTCATGGTGCCGCCCTTGGCCGCGGCGCCGAGCGATTTCTCGAGGATGGTGGTGAGGCCGCCCGCCTTGTTGCCCGGTGAGGGGTTGTTGTTCATCTCGTTGCCGTTCTTGCTGGTGTAGTCCTCCCACCAGCGGATGCGCGCAAGCAGCTTCTGGCCGACTTCCTTCGACACCGCGCGGCGCGTCAGCAGGTGTTCGGCGCCGTAGATTTCGGGGGTCTCGGAGAGGATCGCGGTGCCGCCGTGGCGTACCAGCAGGTCGACCGCGGCGCCGAGCGCCGGATTCGCGCTGATGCCCGAGTAGCCGTCGGAACCGCCGCATTCCAGCCCGAGGATCAGGTGGCTGGCCGGCACCGTCTCGCGTTTCACCTTGTTCGCCTCGGGCAGCAGTTCCTTCACCCGCGCGATGCCGTCCTTCACCGACTTGGTGGTGCCGCCCTTTTCCTGGATGGTGAAGGCCTGCAGGGTCTTCGAGGCCTTGAGCTTCGACGAATCCATCCAGACGCGGATCTGGTTCGCCTCGCAGCCCAGGCCGATGCCGAGCACCGCGTGGAAGTTCGGGTGCCGGGCGTAGCCCGTCATGGTGCGGCGAAGCAGCTCCATGCCCTCGCCCTCGCTCGCCATGCCGCAGCCGGTCTTGTGGGTGAGGGCCACCACGCCGTCGACGTTCGGGTAGTCCTGCAGGGCGTTGCGGAAGTGGTCGGCGATCATCCGGGCCACGGTGGCCGAGCAGTTCACGCTGGTCAGGATGCCGATGTAGTTGCGGGTCGCCACGCGGCCGTCCGGCCGCACGATGCCCTGGAAGGTGGCCTTCTCCGCGAAGTACGGGATCGGCTTCACGTCGCTGCCGAAGGCGTAGTCTTTTTCGACTTCGCCCATGGCGATGTTGTGCACGTGCACGTGCTCGCCGGGCGCGATCGGCTGCGTCGCAAAGCCGATGGTCTGGTCGTAGCGCCTGACCGGCCTGCCCTGCGCCACGGCGCGCACCGCGACCTTGTGCCCGGCGGGGATGCGGGCGCTTACGCGCACGTTGTTCTCCTTCACCAGCACCGTGCCCTCGGCGATCTCGGCGCGGGCGATCACCACGTCGTCATTGGCGTGCAGGCGGATGGTCAGGTCGGCGGCTTGCAGCATGGCAAGGTCCTCCTCGGGTGGTCAGTGGTTGTCGCGCGGCACGAAGGGCCCGCTCTTGCCGACGAGGAAATCGAGGTCCGCGCCCTGGTCGGCCTGCAGCACGTGGTCGTGGTAGAGCTTCCAGTAGCCGCGCGGCAGCGCCGGCTTGGGCGCCTTCCAGCGCGCGCGCCGGCGCGCGAGTTCGGCCTCGTCCACCAGCAGTTCGAGCCGGCGCTTGCCGACGTCGAGCTCGATCTCGTCGCCGTCCTTCACCAGCGCGAGCGTGCCGCCGGCCGCCGCTTCGGGCGCCACATGAAGCACCACGGTGCCGTAGGCGGTGCCGCTCATGCGCGCGTCGGAGATCCGCACCATGTCGGTGATGCCCTTCCTGAGGATCTTCGGCGGCAGCGGCATGTTGCCGACCTCGGCCATGCCGGGGTAGCCCTTCGGTCCGCAGTTCTGCAGCACCATGACCGAGTCCTCGGTGATGGCGAGTTTCGGGTCGTCGATGCGGCGGTGGAAGTCCTCGATGTCCTTGAACACCACGGCCCGCCCGCGGTGCTTCATCAGCTTCGGCGTTGCCGCCGAGGGCTTGATGATGGCGCCATCGGGACACAGGTTGCCGCGCAGCACCGCGATGCCGGTGTTCTTCTTGAACGGTTTGGCGAAGGCATGAATCACCTTCGCGTTCCAGTTCGGCGCGTTGCGGTTGTTCTCCCAGATCGTCTGGCCGTTGACGGTGGGCGCGTCCTTGTAGAGCTTGCCGACCCGGCCGAGTTCGCGCAGCACCGCGGGCAGGCCGCCGGCATAGTAGAAATCCTCCATCAGGTACTTGCCGTTCGGCATCAGGTTGACCAGGCAGTGCACGTCGCGCCCGTACTTGTCGAAGTCCTCCAGCGTCAATTCGACCCCGATGCGGCGCGCGATCGCGATAAGGTGGATCACCGCGTTGGTCGAGCCGCCGATCGCGGCATTGACGCGGATGGCGTTCAGGAAGGCCTTGCGCGTGAGGATCTTCGACAGCGTCAGCTTTTCCTTCACCATCGAGACGATGCGCCGGCCGGCCTCGCGCGCGAGCACGTTGCGGCGCGCGTCCACGGCGGGAATCGCGGCATTGCCGGGCATGCCCACGCCGAGCGCCTCGACCATCGAGGCCATGGTGGAGGCGGTGCCCATGGTCATGCAGGCGCCGTGCGAGCGGTGCATGCAGGATTCGGCCTCGTGGAACTCGTCCAGACCGATCTTGCCGGCGCGCAGGTCTTCCGACATCGACCAGACGTTGGTCCCGGAGCCGATGTCGGTGCCGCGGTACTTGCCCGAGAGCATCGGCCCGCCGGACACCGCGACCGTCGGGATGTCGATGCTGGCCGCGCCCATGAGCAGCGCGGGCGTGGTCTTGTCGCAACCGACGAGCAGCACCATGCCGTCGAGCGGGTTGGCGCGGATCGTTTCCTCGACATCCATGCTCGCGAGGTTGCGATAGAGCATGGCGGTGGGGCGCATGATCGATTCGCCGAGCGACATCACCGGGAACTCGAGCGGGAAGCCGCCCGCCTCGAGGATGCCGGCCTTGACGTGCTCCGCGATCACGCGAAAGTGCGAGTTGCAGGGGGTGAGCTCGGACCAGGTGTTGCAGATGCCGATCACCGGCCGTCCGTCGAACTGGTCGTGCGGCACGCCGCGGTTCTTCACCCAGCTGCGGTAGATGAAGCCGTAGATGTCCTCGCGCCCGAACCACTGGACCGAGCGTTGCGTGCCGGGCGATGCGGCCTTGCCCTTCTTCTTCCTTGCCATGGCGAATCCTCAGTAAGTGGCGCGGCCGCCGGAGATGTCGAACACGCCCCCGGTGGAGAAAGCACAATCCTCGGAGGCCAGCCAGCACACCAGCGCGGCGATTTCCTCCACCTTGACGAAGCGGCCCATCGGGATCTTGGAAAGCATGAAGTTGATGTGCGCCTCGGTCATCTGGTCGAAGATCGCGGTCTTCGCCGCGGCCGGGGTGACGCAGTTGACCAGCACGCCGCTCTGCGCGAGCTCCTTGCCGAGCGACTTGGTGAGCGAGATCACGCCGGCCTTGGAGGCGCTGTAGGCCACCGCGTTCGGGTTGCCTTCCTTGCCGGCGATCGAGGCGATGTTGACGATGCGCCCGTAGCCCGCTTTCGCCATGTGCGGGGCGACGCTGCGGCAGGTGAGGAACTGGCTGGTGAGGTTGATGTTCAGCACCCGTTCCCATTCCTCGATCGGGTAGTCGACCGTGGGGGCGTTGATGCCTGCGATGCCGGCGTTGTTGACCAGCACGTCGATGCGCCCGAGCGCTTCGAGCGCCGACTTCGTTGCGCGCGCCACGGCCTCCGGGTCGGTGATGTCGATGGCATCGCCGCTGGCCGCGGCGCCGAGCGCCTTGACGGTCCTGGCGAGCAGCTTGTCGTCGCGGTCCCAGATGCGCACGTTCGCGCCCGAGGCGACGAGGCGCTGGCTGATGGCGAGGCCGATGCCCTGCGCGCCGCCGGTGACGACGGCCGCGCGGCCCTTGAAGTCGAGCTGGTTCACGTGAGTCCTCCGCTGCACGGGGCCGAAGTAACGAGGTCGTTAAAACGCCCTGCGGCAAGTCTAAGGGAGGGGCGAACAGGCGGCAACGCATCAGGGCGAACCGGAGCGCGCGCGGCCGCCCCGGGCCGCTATAATCTGCGGCCTTCACCACGCGGGGGTGCGCATGGCAGGTCGACTGGCCGGAAAGGTGGCATTCGTCACCGCAGCAGGGCAGGGCATCGGACGCGCCGCGGCGCTCGCTTTTGCGCGCGAGGGCGCGCAGGTCTGGGCGACCGACGTCAACGCGAAGACGCTTGCCGAAATCGAAGGCAAGGACGGCATCCGCACCCGCGTCATGGACGCGACCGACGAGGCCGCGATCGCGAAGGTGACCGCCGAGGCGGGCGCGGTGGACGTGCTGTTCAATTGCGCGGGCTACGTGCACCACGGCACCATCCTCGAGTGTGCGCCGAAGGACTGGGACTTCAGCTTCAACCTGAACGTGCGCTCCATGTACCTGGTGACGCGCGCACTGCTGCCCGCCATGCTGAAGAAGGGCGGCGGCTCGATCATCAACATTTCCTCGATCGCCTCGTCGATCAAGGGCCTGCCGAACCGCTTCGTCTACGGCGCGACCAAGGCCGCGGTCATCGGCCTGACCAAGTCGATTGCCGCGGATTACGTCAGGCAGGGCATCCGCTGCAACGCCATCTGCCCGGGCACGGTGGACACGCCCTCGCTGCACGAGCGCATCAACGCCTTCGCCGACCCGGTGCAGGCGAGGAAGGATTTCATCGCCCGCCAGCCGATGGGCCGGCTCGGCGGGGTCGACGACATGACGGGGATCCTGGTGTTCCTCGCCTCGGACGAATCACTGTTTGCAACCGGAAACGCGTACTCCATCGACGGGGGAATGACCATATGAAACTGTGTCGCTATGGCAAGAACGGCTTCGAGAAGCCGGGGATGATCGACGCGGAAGGCCGCCTGCGCGACCTGTCCAAGGTCGTCGACCAGATCGGACCGAACGAGCTTTCGCCGCGCGGCCTGAAGGTGCTCACCAAGGTGAAGGCGGATTCGCTTCCGGTGGTGAACGGCGACCAGCGCCTCGGCGTGCCCTGGGTCGGCATCGGCAAGTTCGTGGCCATCGGCCTGAACTACTCCGACCACGCGAAGGAAGCCGGGCTTGCGATCCCGTCCGAGCCGATCGTCTTCCTCAAGGCCACGACCTCGATCAGCGGCCCGAACGACGACGTCATCCAGCCGCGGCACTCGACCAAGCTCGACTGGGAGGTGGAACTCGGCATCGTCATCGGCACGCAGGCGCGCTACGTGAGCGAAGCCGATGCGCTCAGGCACGTGGCCGGCTACTGCGTGGTGAACGACGTCTCCGAGCGCGCCTTCCAGATGGCGACCAGCCAGTGGGACAAGGGCAAGGGCTTCGACACCGCCGGTCCGATCGGCCCCTGGATGGTGACCAGCGACGAGATCACCGATCCGCAGTCGCTCGAGATGTGGCTCGACCTCAACGGCAAGCGCATGCAGTCCGGCAGCACGCGCACCATGATCTTCTCCTGCGCGACCATCGTCTCCCACGTCAGCCAGTACATGACGCTGATGCCGGGCGACGTGATCACCACCGGCACGCCGCCGGGCGTGGGCATGGGCATCAAGCCGAACCCGGTGTTCCTCAAGCCGGGCGACGTGATGACGCTCGGCATCCGCGGGCTGGGCGAGCAGCGCCAGAAGGTGGTGGCCGCCGCCTAGCGCCGGATCGGGCCGTACAGCAACTTACATGCTGCCTTAACGGCGTGCGCGGCACCCGCTGGCTCCTTTGCGCGGCGCTCGCCTGCGCCGCGCCGGCGCAGGCCCTCGGGCCGGCGGACGCCGATGTCCTCTACCTGCCGACACCGCCGGCGGTGGTCGAGGCGATGCTCGACCTCGCCGGCCTGCGCCCGGACGACCTGCTCGTCGACCTCGGCGCGGGCGACGGCCGCATCCCGATCGCGGCGGCGCGGCGCGGCGCGCGCGCCATCGGCGTCGAGCTCGACGCACGCAAGGTCGCCGAGGCGAAGCGCAACGTCGAGGCGGCGGGCGTGTCGGCGCGCGTCGAGATCCGACAGGGCGACGCCCGGCACGCCGACCTCGGCGGCACCACGGTCGTGACGCTGTTTCTGCTGCCCGAACTGAACCGCGCGCTGCGGCCGAAACTGCAGGGGCTCGCCCCGGGCACGCGCATCGTCTCGCACCGCTTCGGCATCGGGGACTGGGCGCCGGATCGCAAGGTGAACGCGCACGGCCACCCGCTTTTCCTCTGGGTGGTGCCTGCGCGCCGGGCGGGAGGCGGCTAGAGCGCGGGGGCGCGCAGGTGCCAGTCGGTCGTGCCCTGGTAGGCGTGGCCGGCCGCGAACAGCGTGGCTTCGTCGAAGGGCCGCCCGACCAGTTGCATGGCGACCGGCAATCCCCCGGCCGTGAAGCCGACGGGCACCGAGAGCGCGGGCAGGCCGAGGTAGGAGAACGGTCGCGTCAGGCGGGTGATCCGCCCGAGCACCTGCATCATCTCCGGGCGCCCGCCGATGTCGGTGTCGGCGATCGAGGGCGCCGCGAAGGCCACCGTCGGCACGTGCAGCAGCTCGCAGCGGTCGAAGACCGTCGCGCTGAACGCGCGCAGGGCGGTGGCACGCCAGCGCAGGGCGTCGAGGTAGGCGGTCCCCGGGATCGCGACGCCTTGCGCGAGGCGCGTGCGCACCTGTTCCGAATAGTCCCCGGGACGGGTGCGAAGCCATTCACCGTGAATCGATGCCGCTTCGGTGCCGACGACGAGGGACCAGGCCGATTCGATGGCCTCCATGTCGGGCGCCTCGACCTCGACGACGGTCGCGCCGAGGCGGCGGAAGGTCTCGAGCGAGGCGTCCAGCAGGCCCGCGACATCTGGGTCGAGCCCGTCGTCGAACCAGCGCTTCGCGCGGCCGATGCGCAGACCCTTCACCGGACGACCGAGAAGCGCGCCGTAGTCCGGCACCGGGCGCGCGTCGGCGGTCGGGTCGCGCGGGTCGGCTCCGGCGATCGCGCCTAGCACCAGGGCGGCATCCTCCACGGTGCGGGTCAGCGGGCCGACGGTATCCGCGGTGAACGAGAGCGGCATCGCCCCGGCGCGCGAGACGCGGCCCGCGGTCGGCTTGATGCCCACGGTGCCGCAGAAATGCGCCGGCAGGCGGATCGAGCCGCCGGTGTCCGAGCCGAGCGCGGCGAAGTTCGCGCGCGCCGCGACCGTGGTGCCGGAGCCGGCCGACGAGCCGCCGGTGATGCGCGATGGATCCCAGGCATTGCGGCAGTGCCCGGTGTGCCAGTTGTGCCCCGTGGGCCCGAACGCGAACTCGGCCATGTTGAGCGTGGCGAACTGGAGCGCGCCCGCCGCGTCGAGCCGTTCGAGCGCGGTGGCGGTGGTGTCGGCAACGCGATCGCGCAGGATCCTGGAGCCGCAGGTGGAGACACGACCGGCACGGTAGTACATGTCCTTGTGCGCCATCGGCACGCCGTGCAGCGGCCCGCGCAGGCGTCCGGCCTGCAACTCGCGGTCCGCGGCGCGCGCCGACTCGAGCGCGCCGGCATCGTCGATCGCGATGTACGCGTTCAGCACGGGCTGCAGGGTCGCGGCGCGCTCGAGGACGGCCTCCATGGCGGCCACGCAGCTGGTGCGCCTGGCGCGCAATGCCTGCGCGAGCTGCACGGCGGAGAGCGCCAGCAGTTCCCTGGGCGTCACGGCCGCAGCGCCTCGAGCGACACGAGATAGCCCGCGGGTTCGGCCTCGAAGGCGAGCGCGGAAAAGGGCGCCCGGGTGCGCGCCAGCTGCGCCTCGAGCCAGGACGCGGCCGAGGCCGAATCCGCGGTTTCCGGCGCGATGCCGGCGGCCCGCAGAGCGGCGAGGACGGCGGGTTGATCGATGCGAGAGGTCATGCGGGCTCCGCGATTGAGGGGCGCGTCGAGCATACGACAGGTGGGCGGCGGGCCGAATCGCGCCCGCACCCGTTTCACAGGGAAACCGGCTGCCGCATTGCAGCAATGGAGTAAGCTTGCTGCTGGATCAGGATCCGCTATGACAGCCCCCCGCGTGAACGGCGATCGCCTCTGGCGTTCGCTCATGGACCTGGCCCGGATCGGCGCCACGCCGAAGGGCGGGGTGTGCCGCATCACGCTGACCGACACCGATCGTGAGGGCCGCGACCTGTTCGCGCGCTGGGCGCGCGAGGCGGGCCTCACGGTGGCGGTCGACGCCATCGGCAACATGTTCGCGCGTCGCGCCGGCACGGACGCGTCCGCGCCGGCGGTGGCGATGGGCAGCCACCTCGACTCGCAACCCTCGGGCGGGAAGTTCGACGGCGCCTACGGCGTGATGGCGGGGCTTGAGGTGGTACGTGCGCTGAACGACGCCAAGGTGCAGACTCGCGCGCCGATCGAAGTGGTGGCCTGGACCAACGAGGAAGGCTCGCGCTTCGTGCCGACCATGATGGGCTCGGGCGTGTACGCGGGCGTGCATTCGCTCGAGTACGCGCTGGCGCAGAAGGACCTCGAGGGCGTGAGCGTGCAGGCGGCGCTCACCGCCATCGGCTATGCCGGCACTGCCCGGCCGCAGCCGGCGGGCGCGTATTTCGAGGCCCATATCGAGCAGGGCCCGGTGCTGGAGGCGACGAAGACCACGATCGGCGTGGTCGCGGGCGCGCTGGGACAACGCTGGTTCGACCTCGAGATCACCGGGCAGGACGCGCACGCCGGGCCGACGCCGATGGAGATCCGCCGCGACGCTTTGGTCGCCGCGGCGCGCCTGGTGCTCGAGGTGAACCGCATCGCCACCACCTTCCCGGACTATGCCCGCGGCACGGTCGGGCAGCTGGTGGTGCGGCCGAACTCGCGCAACGTGGTCCCGGGCGCGGTGCGCATGACCGTCGACCTGCGAAACGCGAAGGAAGCGACCCTTGCCGCGATGGTGGCGGCGCTCGAGGCGGCGGTGAGGACGGTCGAGGCCGAGTGCCGGGTGGCCATCTCGCTCGAGCAGGTGGTGTCGTTTCCGCCCTCGGAATTCGACCCGGCCCTGGTGGCGAGCGTGCGCGAGGCGGCCGGGGCGCTGGGCTTCACGCACCGGGAGATTGTTTCGGGGGCGGCGCACGATGCGGTGTATCTTGCACGGGTGGTGCCCGCCGCCATGGTGTTCGTGCCCTGCGAGGGCGGGATCAGCCACAACGAGATCGAGAACGCGACGCCGTCGGACCTGGCGGCGGGCGCGGATGTCCTGTTGCATGCGGTGCTGGCACGAGCCGGCATCGCGCAAGACGCAGTGCGCGCCGCCTGAGGCGCACGCGTCGATTCGACAAAGGAGGTTGTCATGAACGAAAGAGCGCGTCCCGAATCCGTCGGCCAGTCCCTCGAGAACTCGGCCTTCTTCATGCCGTTCAGCATGAACCGGCAGTTCAAGAAAGCCCCGCGCATGCTGGCGCGCGCCGAGGGCATGCACTACTTCACGCCCGAGGGCCGCAAGGTGATGGACGGCACCTCCGGTCTGTGGTGCGTGAACGCGGGCCATTGCCCGCCGAAGATCGCGCAGGCGATCGGCAAGCAGGCGGCGACGCTCGATTTTGCGCCGCCGTTCCAGATGGGCCACCCGCTGGCCTTCGAGTTCGCCGACAAGGTGGCCTCGCTCGCGCCCAAGGGCCTCTCGAAGGTGTTCTTCACCAACTCGGGCTCGGAATCGGTGGAGACCGCGCTCAAGCTCGCGCTCGCCTACCACCGGGCGCGCGGCGAGGGGCACCGCACCCGCCTGATCGGCCGCGAGCGCGGCTACCACGGCGTCAACTTCGGCGGCACCGCGGTGGGCGGGATTTCCGGCAACCGCAAGGTGTTCGGCGCCCTGATGGCCGGCGTGGATCACATGCGCCATACCCACGACCTGGCGAAGAACGCGTTCTCGAAGGGCCAGCCGGCGCATGGCGCCGAACTGGCCGACGACCTCGAGCGCCTGTGCCAGTTGCACGACCCCTCGACCATCGCCGCGGTGATCGTCGAGCCGGTGGCCTGCTCCACCGGCGTGCTGGTGCCGCCGGTGGGCTACCTCGAGCGCCTGCGCGAGATCTGCGACCGCCACGGCATCCTGCTGATATTCGACGAGGTGATCACGGCCTGGGGACGGCTCGGCGCGCCCTTCGCAGCCCACCGTTTCAAGGTCACCCCCGACCTGATCACCACCGCCAAGGGCATCACCAACGGCACGGTGCCGATGGGCGCGGTGCTGATGAAGGAAAAGCTCTACGAGGCCTTCCTCACCGGGCCGGAGACGTCCACCGAGATGCCGCACGGCTACACCTACACCGCGCACCCGCTGGCCTGCGCCGCGGGGCTCGCGACCGTCGCGCTCTACGAGGAGCAGGGCCTTCTCACCCGCGTGAACGAGCTCGAGCCCTACTGGCAGGAACAGGCGCATGCCCTCAAGGGCCTGCCGCACGTGATCGACATCCGCAACATCGGCCTGATCGCGGCGATCGAGCTGGCGCCGCGGCCGGACGCGGTCGGGGCGCGCGGCTTCGAGTTTCACCTGAAGGCCTTCGAGCAGGGCGCCTACGTGCGGGTCACCGGCGACATCATCGCGCTCGCCCCGCCGCTCATCATCACCAAGGCGCAGATCGACGAGCTGTTCGCGCTCACGCGCAAGGTGCTGCAGGGCATCGCCTGAGCCTCAGGCGGAAG
Source organism: Burkholderiales bacterium (assembly GCA_036526195.1). Classification (GTDB taxonomy): domain Bacteria; phylum Pseudomonadota; class Gammaproteobacteria; order Burkholderiales; family SG8-39; genus DATCYZ01. Next base: position 21,233 of record DATCYZ010000096.1, on the reverse strand, counting down.
GGACGACCGGGCGCGCGCGCCCGGTCGGGGGCTGCCGCCGTGGCTACTTCGCGACGGCGCGCACCACGCCGAGCCGGCGCCCGCGGGTCGCGGGCTTGACCCGCGGCGGCGCGACCAGATCGCGCAGGTAGTTCGGCAGCGCGAACACGGCCTCGTGGGTCTCGCCGTTGAAGTAGCGCAGGTCCTGGAGCTTGCGGTGCTCGATGCGACGGTCGATCTCGTCGGCCGTGAAGGCCTTCGGGTCGAGCTTGTCGGAGCACACCGCCATCGCCCACTGCGCGCCGTAGAGCGGGATGTACATGGTGTACGGACGCACGATGCGGAACACGCTGTTCAGGCGCGAGGACAGCTCCGCCACCCGGTCCGGGCGCGCCACCGGCGCGCCGATGTGCAGCACCAGCGCCCCGCCCGGGGCGAGGATGGCGCGCAACTGCTGGAAGAAGGCGGTCGAATAGAGCGCCTCGGCCGGCCCCATCGGATCGTTCAGGTCGAGCGCCACGAGGTCGAACTTCTCGCTCGTGTTGCGCACGAACTTCATGCCGTCCTCGATCAGGATGCGCAGCTTCGGGTTGTCGAACACCCCGCCGTGCACCGCCGAGAAATGCTCCTTCGCCACCGCGATGACCTGCTCGTCGATCTCGACCATGGTCACCTGCTCGACTGACGGATGCTTGAGCGCCTCCTCCGAGGAGCCGCCGTCGCCGCCGCCAATGATCAGGACCTTCTTCGGTGCCGCATGCGCGGTGAGCGCCGGGTGCACCAGGTTCTCGTGATAGACGAACTCCTCCTTCTCGGAGGTCATGTTGAAGCCGTCCAGCCGGAACAGCTTGCCGTACTGCGGCGTGTCGTAGATGGCCATGCGCTGGAAGCGCGTCTGCCATTCGCCGATCAGCCGGCTCGCCTTGATGTAGAAGCCGGTGGACGCGTTCAGCGGCTCCATCAGCATGTGCTCGCCGCGGTCGAGCGTGTAGGTCGCCGCTTCGGCGGGCTGGAAGTACGCGACGATGGAATCGAACAGGGTCCGCGCCTTGGCGCTGTTGTCGGCGCTGTAGTTGCAGACGTAGACGTCCAGCGTCAGGCCGGCGGTCTCGGGCCAGGTGTGCAGCGCAATGTGCGATTCCGCGAGCACCACGGTCCCGGTGAAGCCGGAGCCCTCGAACTGGTGGAACGACACATCCATGATCGTGAGGCCCGAGGCGTTCACGAAATCGATGCATTTCTGGCGGAAATCCTCGCCGTCGAGCAGAAGCTTCGGGTCGCAGCGGCAGCCGCTCAGGTCACCGATGAGATGCAGACCGTTCATTTCGTCCCCTCCAAAAAGCAGCGCACGCGCCGGTGGCCATCCCTGGCCCCAGTGGACATGTGCCCAATCCAGATAAAAGACGCCTTGCGGCGGCAGATGAGTCGCGCTGATGCGGTAGCGACTCGCGAAAAAGCGCGCGATTCTAGGGAATTCGCGCGCTTCGTCAACCTCTCAACCGGTTTTACCTCGGACAATTCGTTCAACGCCCCCGTGCTGCCCCGTCAAATTGCCCGCGCGGACTCGCCGCGCATGTCGCCCGCCACGGCATCGATCAGCCGTCGGGCGATGCTGATTTTACTTGGAAGTCGTGGCAAATGAAAGACTTCGAACCACTCTGCGGCCTCGATTTCGGTGGGCTGCGGCACGATTTCGCCCCCCGCCCAGTCGCAAACGTAAGCAATCATCAATGAATGCGGGAAGGGCCAGGGCTGGCTGGCGAAATAGCGGATGTTGGTCACCTCGAGGCCCACTTCCTCCAGAACCTCGCGCGCCACGCATTGTTCCAGCGATTCGCCGGGTTCGACGAAGCCGGCGAGGGCGCTGAACATCCCCGGCGGGAAGTGCGGGCTGCGCCCGAGCAGGATCTCGTTGCCCTTGCGGATCAGCGCCATGATCGCCGGCGCCACGCGCGGATAGGCCGAGAGCCTGCACGCCGGGCAGGCGCGCACCCGTTCGTCGGGCTTCGGCACCGTCGGTGTGCCGCAGCGTCCGCAATACTGGTGGGTGCGGTCCCAGTCGACGATCTGCAGCGCGCGGCCGGCGAGCGCGAAGTGCGCGTCGTCCAGCACGGTGAAGAGCGTGCGCAGTCCCTCCCAGGCCGCGCCCGCCGGGGCCGGGGTGCCCGGGGCGACTTCCGCCACGTGGCAGTGCATGTCGCCGAGGCGCCCGAGATGCAGGTGCCGCAGCGGTTCTGCGCCGAGTCCGGGCGCGCCGCCGGTCGGCACGCGCGCCCACGCCGGACGCGACGCGATGCGCGGATCGTCCGTCGGCGCGCTGCTCGGCGGACCCACCTCGACCAGCAAGCGGTCGCCGCAGAACACGAACCAGTGGCCCTCGCGCGGTGCGTCCGGCGATGGCACCGGATCGAACGAAAGCGGGCTGTGAAACGGAAGGTGGATCATGGCGCGAAGTCTAAGCCACGCCGGGCGCGCGGCAGGCCGCAGTTTTGACATCTGCGCGGAATGACGCTTTCCCCTCGGGTGCGTTTCGTCGATAATTCGCGCTTTCCGCGAGCGCCTGCCGGGCAATTGCGGAGAGCGGCCCCTCCCGTCGGATTCCCGGGATCCGACGCCCAACTGGAATCGCATGTCCACGCCAAGCGCCAGAACCCCCTCCAAACCAGACGCCGCAATGTTGCGGGACATGGCGAACGCCCTGCGCGCCCTCGCCATGGATGCCGTGCAGGCGGCGAAATCCGGCCATCCGGGCATGCCGATGGGCATGGCCGAGTGCGCCCTGGCGCTGTGGGGCCGGCACCTGAAGCACCACCCGGCGAACCCCGCCTGGGCCGATCGCGACCGCTTCGTGCTCTCCAACGGGCACGGCTCGATGCTGCTCTACGGCCTGCTGCACCTCACGGGCTACGAACTGCCGATCGGGGAGTTGAAGCGCTTCCGCCAGCTCCATTCGAAGACGCCGGGCCACCCCGAACTGGGCTGCGCGCCGGGCGTCGAGACGACCACCGGTCCGCTCGGGCAGGGCATTTCGAACGCCGTCGGCATGGCGCTCTCGGAGCGTTTGCTGGCCGCCGAGTTCAACCGGCCCGGTCACGAGATCGTCAACCACCACACTTACGTGTTCCTCGGCGACGGCTGCCTGATGGAAGGCGTGTCGCACGAAAGCTGCGCGCTCGCCGGCACGCTCGCGCTCGGCAAGCTGATCGCGGTCTACGACGACAACGGCATCTCGATCGATTCCGACAAGGCCAACATCCGCCAGTGGTACACGGACGACGTGCGCCGCCGCTTCGAGGCCTACGGCTGGCAGGTGATTCCCAACGTCGACGGCCACGACGTCGAGGCGATGGACCGCGCGCTGCGCAAGGCGAAGCGCGAGAAGACCAGGCCGACCCTGATCTGCGCGAAGACGGTGATCGGCAAGGGCGCGCCCACCAAGGCTGGCACCGGCGCGGCGCACGGCGCGCCGCTCGGCGATGCGGAGATCGCGGCGACGCGCGCCGCCATCGGCTGGCCGCACGCGCCTTTCGAGATTCCGGCGCAGGTGCGCGCGGCCTGGGACGCCGGCAAGCGCGGCAAGGCCGCCGAGCGTCGCTGGAACAAGGTGTTTGCCGCCTATGCGGCCGCGCATCCGGACCTGGCGGCCGCCTTCACGCGCCGCATGCGCGGCGGCCTGCCGGAGGACCATGCGGCACGGGCGCAGGCCCTGCTGCAGGACTTCGACGCAAAGGCGGCGACGATGGCCACGCGCAAGGCCTCGCAACTCGTGCTCGAGGCCCTGAAGCCCGCGCTGCCCGAACTGGTCGGCGGCTCGGCCGACCTCACCGGGTCGAATCTCACCATGGTGAAAGCCTCGACGCCCGTGGGTCCGCAAGGCGGCGGGAACTACGTCTTCTACGGCGTGCGCGAGTTCGGCATGTGCGCGGTGATGAACGGCATCGCCCTGCACGGCGGCCTGATTCCCTACGGCGGCACCTTCCTGGTGTTCTCCGATTACGCGCGCAACGCGCTGCGCCTGGCGGCGCTGATGAAGCAGCGCGTGGTCTACGTGTTCACGCACGATTCGATCGGCCTCGGCGAAGACGGACCGACGCACCAGCCGGTCGAGCATGCGGCCAGCCTGCGGCTGATCCCGAACCTCGATGTCTGGCGGCCCTGCGACACGGTGGAGACCGCCTGCGCCTGGATCGAATCGCTCGGCCGCGACGACGGCCCCAGCGCGCTGCTGCTTACGCGGCAGGACGTGCCCCATGTCGCGCGCCCGGCCGGGACCCTCGCGGCCATGCGCCGCGGCGGCTACGTGCTGTCCGAGTCGCAGGGCGCGCCGCGCGCCGTGATCATCGCCACCGGGTCCGAAGTGTCGCTCGCGCTCGAGGCGCAGTCGCGCCTTGCCGCGCAGGGCGTGCCGGTGCGGGTGGTCTCGATGCCGGCAAGCACCGTGTTCGACCGGCAGGAGGCCGCCTATCGCGCGAGCGTGCTGCCGGCCGGCGTGCCGCGCGTCGCGGTCGAAGCAGGTGTCACCGACGGCTGGCGCAAGTACGTCGGCCTCGAAGGCGCGGTGCTCGGCCTCGACCGGTTCGGCGAGTCGGCGCCGGCCGCGGATCTGTTCCGGCACTTCGGCTTCACGACCGAGCAGGTCGTGAACGCCGTCCAGGCGGTCCTCTAGGCGCAACAGGAGTCCATCATGGCAATCAAGGTCGCAATCAACGGTTTCGGACGCATCGGCCGCAACATCCTGCGGGCGCATTACGAAGACGGCAGGAAGCACGGTCTGCAGTTCGTCGCGATCAATGATCTCGGCGACGCGAAGACCAACGCGCACCTGCTGCAGTACGACACCGCGCACGGGCGCTTTCGCAGCAGCGTGGCGGTCGAGGGCGATGCGCTGGTCGTCGATGGCGACCGCATCAAGGTGGTCGCCGAGCGCGACCCGTCGAAGCTGCCCTGGAAGGCGCTCGGCGTGGACGTGGTGCTCGAGTGCACGGGCCTGTTCACCAGCAAGGACAAGGCGGGGGCGCACCTCGCGGCCGGCGCGAAGAAGGTGATCATCTCCGCGCCGGGCGGCAAGGACGTCGATCGCACCATCGTCATGGGCGTGAACGACGGCGACCTGAAGGCCTCGGACACGGTGATCTCGAACGCCTCCTGCACCACCAACTGCCTCGCGCCGCTGGTGAAGGCGCTCGACGATTCCATCGGCGTGGTCTCGGGCCTGATGACCACGGTGCACGCCTACACCAACGACCAGGTGCTGACCGACGTCTACCACTCGGACCTGCGCCGCGCGCGTTCGGCCTCGCAGAACATGATCCCGACCAAGACCGGCGCCGCCGCCGCCGTCGGGCTGGTGCTGCCGCACCTGAACGGCAAGCTCGACGGCTACGCGATCCGCGTGCCCACCATCAACGTGTCGATCGTCGACCTGACGTTCACTGCGAAGAAGGCAACCACTGCCGAGGCGGTCAACGCCGCGCTGAAGTCGGCCGCCGAGGGCGCGCTCAAGGGCATTCTCGAGTTTTGCACCGCGCCACTGGTGTCCTCCGACTTCAACCACAACCCCGCCAGCTCGATCGTCGATGCCGGCCTGACCAAGGTCACCGGCGGCACGCTGGTCAAGGTCGGGTCCTGGTACGACAACGAGTGGGGCTTCAGCAACCGCATGCTCGATGCCACGGTTGCGCTGATGCAGGCGAAGTAGGCGCGCCGGCATGGACGCCGTGCTGGTCGAGCGGCGCGGCAGCGTCGCGATCGTCCGCCTGAACCGGCCGGACGCGCTGAATGCGGTGAACGAGGCACTGCGCCGCGCGCTGCCGCCTGCGCTTGCCGCGCTGGACGCGGATCCGGAAGTGCGCGCGGTCGTGCTGAGCGGCGCCGGCGAGCGCGCGTTCTGCGCCGGGCAGGACCTGGAGGAGGCCGCGGCCTACGGCATCGACGACGTCGATCGCTGGTTCACGGAACTGCACGCCGCCTATGGCGCGGTGCGCGCGATGAACAAGCCCACCGTGGCGGCGCTCTTCGGCGCGGCGGCGGGCGCGGGCTACCAGCTCGCGCTGTACTGCGACCTGCGCATCGCGCACCCGGAGGCGAGGATCGGCCAGCCCGAGGTCAAGACCGGCCTCGGCTCAATCCTCGGCACCTCGCTCATGATGTGGCACCTGCCCTTCGGCATCAACGCCGAGCTCTCCCTCGGCGGTGACCTGATCTCGGGCGAGCGGGCGTTCCAGCTCGGCATCGTCAACGCGCTGGCCGCGCGCGGGGACGTGCTTTCGTGCGCGGTCGAGCGCGCACGCGAGCTCGGCGAGCGCCCGCCGCACGCGGTGCGTCTCACCAAGGAACGCATGCGCGAGCTGACCCAGGCGCAGTTCGACGACATCCTTGCCGCGGCGAAGCGCTACCAGCGCCGCGCCTACGCATCCGGCGAGCCGCAGAAGCTGATGCCGGCGCTGCTGGCGGGCATGAAAAAGGCGAAGCGGGCATGAAGTTCAAGCGCATGCAGGATGTGGACCTGAAGGGCAAGCGGGTGCTCATTCGCGCCGACCTGAACGTGCCGATCGAGAACGGTGCGGTCGGCGACGACACGCGGATCCGGGCCTCGCTGCCGGCGATCCGCATGGCGCTGGACGCCGGCGCCGCCGTGATGGTGACCTCGCACCTCGGACGCCCGAAGGAGGGCACGCTGCGGCCCGAGGATTCGCTCGCGCCGGTGGCGGCGCGCCTGGGCGAACTGCTTGGGCGCAAGGTGCCGGTGCGCGCCGACTGGACGCAGGGCTTCGATTCGACCGCGCTCGCGCCCGGCAGCCTGGTGATGCTCGAGAACTGCCGCGTCAACGCGGGCGAGAAGGCCGATGACGAAGGGCTTGCCCGGCGCATCGCCGCGCTCTGCGACGTCTACGTCAATGACGCCTTCGGCACGGCGCATCGCGCCGAGGCGACCACGCACGGCGTGGCGCGCTTCGCCCCGGTCGCCTGCGCCGGCCCGCTGATGTCCGGAGAGCTCGACGCGCTCGGCCGGGCGCTGGCGCAGCCGGCGCGGCCGCTGGTGGCGATCGTCGCCGGTTCCAAGGTCTCGACCAAGCTCACCATCCTCGAGGCGCTTGCCGCAAGAGTGGACCAGCTGGTGGTCGGCGGCGGAATCGCCAACACCTTCCTGCTGGCGGCCGGCCTGCCGATCGGCCGCTCGCTCGCGGAACGCGACCTCGTCGACGAGGCGAAGCGGATCATGGCGAAGACCACGGTACCGCTGCCGGTCGACGTCGTCGTCGCGGGCAGTCTCGACGCGCCGGCCGGGCAGGTGAAGCCGGTTCGCGACGTGACGCAGGACGACATGATCCTCGACATCGGCCCGCAGTCCGCGCAGGCGCTCGCCGACGCGGTGGCGGCGGCCGGCACCATCGTCTGGAACGGCCCGGTCGGCGTATTCGAGCGTCCGGCCTTCGCACAGGGCACCGAGGTGCTGGCGCGGGCCATTGCCGCGTCGAAGGGGTTCTCGATCGCGGGCGGCGGCGACACCGTCGCGGCGATCAACAAGTTCGGCATCGCCGGCGAGATCGGCTACATCTCGACGGCGGGCGGGGCGTTTCTAGAATTCCTCGAGGGCAAGACCCTGCCGGCGGTGGCGGCGCTCGAGGCGCGTGCCTGAGCCGGGACCCGGCGCGACGGCCCTGCCGGCCTCGCTCGTTGGCGCCGAGGCCGGTCCGCTCGAGCACGCGATCGACGCGCGCTGGCTGATGGCCTATGCCGCCGCGCTGGGCGAAACGGATGCGCGCTACACCGACACGGGCGGGACGCTGCTCGCGCACCCCTTGTTTGCCGTGTGCTACGAGTGGCCGGCCGCGCTCGCGGTGCGCGGGCACTGGATCCCGGCGGCGGTGGCCGACCGCGTGGTGCACGCGACGCACGACCTGACGATCCATCGCGCGCCGCGTGCGGGGGACCGGTTGCAGACGCGCGCGCGCATCGTCTCGCTGGAAGCGCGCAGGCCCGGGGCGTTCCTGGTGACGCGCATGGAAACACGCGACGCCGACGGCGAGCTGGTCACCGTGACGGAGTACGGCTCGCTGTATCGCGGGGTGGGGCTGGAGGGCGCAGGGGCCGCGCCCGCACCGCGCCCGGCGGCAGGCCCTGTCGCAGGCGCCGACCTCGCCGAGGCGGGCGACGTGCGGGTTGCCGCGACGCTGGCCCACGTTTACACCGAGTGCGCGCGCATCTGGAATCCGATCCACACGGATCTGGCGCACGCGCGCGCCGCCGGCCTGCCCGGCATCATCCTGCACGGCACCGCGACGCTCGCCCTGTCGGTCTCGCGGGTGCTGGCGGCGAAGGGCGTCGATCCCGCGGCGGTGCGGCGGATCCGCGCGCGCTTCTCGGGCATGGTGCCGATGCCCTCGACGCTGTCCGTTTCGGCGGTGCGCCAGGGCGATGCCCTGTTGTTCGGCACCACCTGCGCGGGCGCGCCGGTCATCACCGGCGGCGTGATCGATCTGGCCGGATGAGAACCGCACAGGCGCGGTGTGAGAGCCGCGCAGGCGCGGTGCTACACTCGCGCGGACACCCCGGCCGCACAGGATCGAACCATGCTTCGCAGCACCAAGATCGTCGCCACACTCGGCCCCGCCTCGAGCAATCCCGAGGTCCTGGAGCGCATGGTGCGCGCAGGGGTCGACGTGGTGCGGCTGAATTTTTCCCATGGCACCGCCGCGGACCACCTGGCGCGCGCCGAGATGGTGAAGGAGATCAGTCGCAGCACCGGACGCACCGTGGCGGTGATGTGCGACCTGCAGGGCCCGAAGATCCGCGTCGGCAAGTTTGCAGAAGGCAAGGTGACGCTGGAAAAGGGCGCGCGCTTCGTGCTGGATGCCACCTGCGCCATGGGCGACGCCGGACGCGTCGGCCTCGACTACAAGGAACTGCCGCGCGACGTGGAACCCGGCGTGATGTTGCTGCTGGACGACGGTCGCATCAAGCTCGAGGTGACCGACGTGCGCGGCGAGGAGATCCGCACCCTGGTGCGCGTCGGCGGGGTGCTCTCGAACAACAAGGGCATCAACCGGCAGGGCGGCGGCCTGACGGCGCCCGCGCTGACCGCCAAGGACATGGAAGACATCAAGACGGCGGTCAAGCTGAATGCCGACTACCTTGCCGTGTCGTTCCCGAAGTCCGGCGCGGACATGTACATGGCGCGCGAACTGATGCGGGCGGCCGGCGGCAAGGCGATGCTGATCGCCAAGATCGAGCGCGCCGAGGCGGTCGGGGAGGGCGCGCTGCTCGACATCATGAAGGCCTGCGACGGCATCATGGTGGCGCGGGGCGATCTCGCGGTCGAAGTGGGCGACGCCTCGGTGCCGGCGCTGCAGAAGAAGATGATCCGTCTCGCGCGCGAGCACCACAAGCTGACCATCACCGCGACGCAGATGATGGAATCGATGGTCTCGAGCCCCATCCCGACCCGGGCGGAGGTGTCCGATGTCGCGAACGCGGTGCTCGACGGCACGGATGCCGTCATGCTCTCCGCGGAAACGGCGAGCGGGCAGTTTCCCGTCGAGGTGATCGAGTCGATGGATCGCATCTGCATCGAGGCCGAGCAGACGCAGGCGCTCAGCATCGACCAGGATTTCCTCAACCGCGTGTTCACGCGCGTCGACCAGTCGATCGCCATGGCGGGGCTGTTCACCGCTTATCACCTGAAGGTGAAGGCGATCGCCACGCTCACCGAATCCGGCTCGACCGCGCTGTGGATGAGCCGGTTGAACTGCGGCGTTCCGATCTATGCCCTGACCTCCCAGACCTCGACGCGTTATCGAACGGCGTTGTTCCGTGACGTCTACCCGCTGATGGTCAAGTACGTCGGCACTGATCGCGAGGAACTCCTGCGCGAGGCGGAGAAGGTGCTGGTGGAGAACAAGGTGGTGAAGGAGGGCGACCTGATCGTCCTCACCATCGGCGAGCCGATCGGCAAGGCGGGGGGCACCAACACCATGAAGATCGTCCGCGTGGGCGAGCACCTGCATTCATAGGAGAGCCATCATGACAGCCGTGACCGCCGTGACACCCAAAGCCGCCAACCACGCAGGCCTGCCGCCGATGGCTTCGCGCTTCGTCGATGCAGCGTCCCTGGATTGGGAGAAAACCGTCTACGAAGGCATCGAGACGAAAACGCTTCTGGTGGACAAGTCGACCGGCCTGCTGACCATGTTGCTGCGCATGGCGCCGGGCGCGAAGTTGCCCGACCATGAGCATGTCCTGATCGAGCAGACCTACGTGCTGGAGGGCAGTCTCGTGTGCGGGGAAGGCGAGTGCACGGCAGGCCAGTATGTCTGGCGGCCTGCCGGCAGCCGCCACGACGCCTGGGGCGGTCCGAAGGGGGGGGTGATGCTGGCGATGTTCCAGATCCCGAACAAGTTCTTCGGCCCCGACGGCCGCGAAACCGACTTCCTCGGCAACGACTGGAACGCGGCCTGGGGCAAGGCGCTGTTCCGCGACTGATCGCGCCGCGGCCGCTCAGGCGGCCTGCAGGCGCCCGGCCCGGCCTTCGTACAGGTCGCGCCCGGCCACCAGCGCGCGGATCTTGCCGTCCGCCATGTTGCGCTGGAGCATCCAGAAGCCGCAATCCGGGTGCACGTAGCGCACGCGCCCGGGCCCGATCGCCTTCTCGGCGCGCTCGATGGCGTGCGCGACCTCGGTGGCGGATTCGACCTCGGTGCGCTTGATGTCGACGACCCCGACGCCCATGCCGATCTCCGGGCGGAGGCCACGGAACACCGCAAGTTCCTCGGGCGGGCGATGGGCGTTCTCCATCACCACGTGGTCCACGTGCAGCGCGTTCAGGTAGTCGATCAGCTTTCCCCAGGTGCCCTGCTGCACCGACTGGCCGCCGTAGTTGCCGAAGCACAGGTGGACGGCGGCTTTCGCGCTCTCCGGGACGGCGTCCAGCATGCGGTTCATGGCCTGGGCCGCCCAGCCCCATTCATCCGGACTGCCGGGCAGGTTGGCTTCGTCGATCTGGATCACGTCCGCGTCGAGGTGCCGGATCTGCACCGCCAGCGCCTCCGCGATCGCCAGCGTGAGCGCAGGCAGGTCGCGATAGTGCTTGTCGACCAGCGTCTTGGCGAGCATGTGCGGACCGGTGACCGTGAACTTGAAGGGGCGCGAGGCGAGAGCGCGCGCGCGGGCGCAGGCCTGCGGCAGGTCGAGCGCCCCGGGGCCGATCGCCGAATCGACCACGCCCGGCGGGCGGGTGCGAAATCGCATGCCGCGCTGGCTGCGATAGCCCATCAGCTCGTCGAACGTCAGGCGGGTGCGCACGCCGTCCAGCGGGCGCACGAAGTACTCGATCATGCCGTTCGTTTCGGGATGGTTGACGTCGAAGCGATAGAGTTCCCCGTCGCACACGACGTCGAGCCCGGCCTGCTCCTGGGTGTGCAGCACGACGCGGGTGGCGTCGACCAGCGCCTGCTCCGAGGGCAGGGCCACGAGCCAGTCGGGGATCGGGTAGCTGCCGACGACGGTGGTCCGGATGTGCGGGCTATCCACGGGGCGTACCTTTCCTGTCCGGAACGGTTTCGGTTATCTCGCCGTGCTCGGCAGCGATCTGGTCGATGTGACCCGCGTCATAGCTCTTGGAATACAGATCTGATGTGCGCTCCGCAACCCAGCCCTCGTCCACGGTTCCGGTCCTGTAGACCAGGTAATGCACCATGAATACCACGCCCCACACGGCGAGCGGCCAGAACGACCACCACGGCGCGCCGGTGTACCAGTTGGCCGCGGTCAGGGCGCATGCGGTGGCAGCGTAAACCCGGGCATGCCTGCGAAAGGCCCTTGCTGCGGTCGTGTCGCGCCCCGCGTGCTCAGTCCGGTCCGCGGAGGCCTTCCCAGGCGCGCGCCACGGCCACCGTGCGCCGGGAGTACAGCAGCCAGACCACGGCGATCAGGACGAGAAGCACCTTCTCCAGGGACTCCAGGGCCGGATGGAATCCCCAGGCGGCAAAGTAAGCCAGGAGGGCAAGCGGGGCGCTCGCGCACCACAACGCTGCCCAGGGATGGCGCGTCGCGCCCAGCAGGATCGCTGCGCAGCACACCGTGAAGGCGTAGAGCGACACGCCTCGTGCATCGGCGTGCGGCAGCCCGGCCGAGAGCGCGGCGACCGAAAGCACCCCGGCCAGCACGCCCACGAGCAGGGCGTAGCCGAACAGTTCGTAGTGCGCCTGCCGGCGGCTGAGGTTGGCGACGCGCGTGAGGTAAGGCGTGCGCTCCTCGTTCCAGACGTAGCGCTTGACCAGCTTTTCCCACTCTGAGTCCATCGGCGTGGATCAGGCCTTCGGTGCCGGCTTCGTTTTGGCGCCGTCCTCGCCTCGCGCGCCGGCGAGCCCGGGGTCTGTGGGCGCGAGCGGCTCCGAGAGCCGCAGGCCGTAATCGTCTTCCAGCCGCACGCGTTCCTTGCCTTCGATCTTGGCGTCTTCCTCTGGCCAGTCCAGCGTCATGAGCGGAAAGCGCAGGTCCTTCGGCCCCCACAGGATGGTCGCCACCTGCAGCCAGGCGGCGATCCCGGAGATCAACGCCACCAGCAGCCCAACGATCAGAACGCTCTTGATGATCCAGCGATGGGTCAGGCCGACCGTCGAGGCCGAGGTCTCGTTGATCGCGTAGGACGAATGGGTGTAGTCGAACGCAAAGTAGATGACGACCGCGCAGTAGGGAATCATGAAGAAGGTCAGCCCCATGAACTCGAGCCACGCCTTCTTGCGAAACTGCAGGGTGTCGCGGATCAGGTCGATGCGCACGTGGGTGTTGTAAACCACGCCATAGCCGAGCACGAGCGCGAACAGGCCGGTGTGGAAGTGCCACTCCAGCTCCTGCAGGATCGTGGACTGGAAGAACGCGCCGAAATTGTCCGCCAGCCATCCCTGCAGGCGATAGATCCTGCCGGTCTTCTCATCCTCGTAGCCGATCTTGCGGCCGATGACGTCGATGCAGGTGATGACGACCACCGGCACGATCAGCCAGGCACCGAAGCCACCGACGACATCCACGAAGCGCCGCAGCCGGTCGGCAACCCGGATCGCGCGCGGCGTCTCGCCAGAAGGCGTTGCCTGATTTTCGGTCTGCATGGTCAGTTGTAACTCACGTGCATGAGCCATAGCGCAATCTGCGGATACGCCATCACGAGCGCCAGCCCGATCAGCTGGATGATGACGAAGGGAATGATGCCGGTGTAGATGCTCTGGATCCTGACTTCCTTCGGCGCGATGCCCTTCAGATAGAACAGCGCGAAGCCGAACGGCGGCGTGAGGAACGAGGTCTGCAGGTTGATCGCGAGCAGGATCAGGAACCAGTAGACGACGTCGGCCTGCGGCACGTGGGTGCCGAAGTCGAGCGTCTTGACCAGCGGCGCGAACACCGGCAGCACGATGAGGGTGATCTCGATCCAGTCGAGGAAGAAGCCGAGGATGAACACGATCGCCATCACCAGGAACACGAAGCCCCAGCTGCCCAGGCCGGAAGACTTGATCCAGTGCTCGACGACGTCATCACCGCCCAGCTGGCGGTAGACGAAGGCGAAGCAGGTGGCGCTGATGATGATGAAGAACACCATCGAGATGGTGCGCGCCGCGCTCTGGCAGACCGTGTTCATGGTCTTCCAGCTGAGCCGGCCCCATAGCCCGGCGAGCACGATCGCGCCCGCGGCGCCGACCGCGCCGGCCTCGCTCGGCGTCGCCCAGCCGAGCAGGATCGACAGCTTGATGCAGCCGATGAGGAACACCGGCGGGAAGAAGGCGCGGAACAGCAGGGGGCCCAGCGTGCCCTTGGGCACCGTCAGCAGGTCGGGCGGCAGGGGCGGGGCGACAGAGGGCTTGAGCTTTGCGACCAGGAAGATGAAAAACAGGTACATCGCCGCCAGGGAGAGACCCGGGATGATCGCCGCCGAAAACAGGTTGCCGACAGAGACCGTGAGCAGGTCGGCCATGACGATCAGCATGATGCTGGGAGGAATCAGGATGCCCAGCGTGCCCGCCGCCGCGATGGTGCCGCAGGACAGCGCGTGGCTGTAGCCCTGCTTCATCATGGTGGGCAGGGCGAGCGCGGTCATCATTGTGACCGAGGCGCCGATGATGCCGGTCATCGCCGCGAGGATCGTGCCCATGATGGTGACGCCGAGTGCGAGTGCCCCCGGCACGCGCTTGAGGATCAGCTGCACGCAGTAGAGCAGGTCCTGGGCGATGCCGCTGCGCTCCATCATCACGCCCATGAAGATGAACGTGGGAATCGCCACCAGCACCAGGTTCTCGGCCGCCTGGCCCCAGATGCGCGGCACGAAATTGAAGAAATGCACCAGCTTGAACGAGCCGAGCAGGAAGCCGAGCAGGCCGAAGACCAGCGCCAGGCCGCCGAGGATGAACGCCACCGGGTAACCCGAGAACAGCAGGATCCCGAGCGTTGCGAACATGAACATCGGCAGCAGTTCGCGTGCCTTGACGAGCAATTCGCCCTGCGCGGCGGGCTGCAGCCCGGTCACGTAGGCGTAGGCGAAGCCAAGCAGCGCGATGAGCACGATCGCCACGACGTAGCGATTGCCGAGCCGGCTGCCGAACCTGAGCAGGTGTTCCATCAGACCTTCCCCAAAACAAGCTCGGCGCCGGCGCCGTGCCTGGGCACGGGCGCTGGCGCCGAAACGTCGTCGACTACTTCTTCTGGTACGTCGGCTTCAGGAACTGCGAATCACCCCAGATCGCGTAGTTCTTGCGGAACTCCAGGTAGTCGTCCGCGATCCGCTTGAACAGCGGGTCCGCGGCCGACTCCTCCTTGATCACGTCGAACCACGCCTTCTCGAACACGGCGAGCTGGCTGTCGGTCCAGCGCTTGACCTGCACCTTGTGCTTGTCGCGCATCTCGGCCATCACGCCGAACTGCGTCGCCTCGGTCTCGGCGAAGGTGTACCCGAGCTGGTGGCCCGCCGCGACTTCGATGACTTTCTTGTAGCTCTTGGGCAGCGCGTCGAAGACCTTCTTGTTGATCATGAGCTCGGTGACCGAGGTCTGCTGGTGCCAGCCGGGGAAGTAGTTGAACTTCGCCACCTGGTGAAAGCCCAGCTTGATGTCCATGGCGGGCATCGAGAACTCGGTGGCGTCGATCACGCCGCGCTCCAGCGCCGGGAAGATGTCCGCCGCGGACAGCATCTGGGTCGAGACCCCGAGCTTCTGCATCACCTTGGCGCCGAGCCCGAAGAAGCGCATCTTGAGACCCTTGATCTGCTCCATCGATTTGATCTCGCGGCGGAACCAGCCGGAGGTTTCCGGGCCGATCGCGAGGGCGTCAAAGGCGACCAGGCCATGCTTGGCGTAGATCTCGTCGCGCAGCTTGTCGCCGTTGCCGAACTTCTTCCAGGCCATGAACTCGCCGAAACCGGGCCCGAAGGGTACCGCGGTGAAGAACGACAGCGCCGCATACTTGCCGGCATAGTTGCCCGCCGGCGACCAGCAGGCGTCCACCGAGCCCTTGGACGCGGCGTCGAAGCACTCCAGCGTCGGGACCAGCGCGCCGGGCTCATGGAACTTGATGACGAAGTTGCCATCGGTCATTTCCTCGACGTCCTTGGTCAGGCGAACCCCCGCAGTGCCCAGGTGCGTGAGCGAACTGCCAAACGCGCTTTGCAGTTTCCAGTTCACCTTGGGCTGCTGCGCCTGCGCGCTATTGACTGCGAAGACTGCCGTCACGGCCAATGCAGCCGCCGTAAGTGTCGCGGATTTCCTGATCATCATGGGTCACTCCTCCGGTTTTGTAGTCAGGGCCGTCCGCGTCAGGGCGGGTGGCCGGTCCGCGCCTCCCGAGCGCGTCTGCGGAAGTCTAACAGGCTGCGGACACGGAATCATAGTTGACCAACCGGTGAACTCCAAATGCCCCAGCTTGTTGCGCCGCAGCGCGGATCTTCCGGCGCGCGCGACGATGGTCCTGACGTCGCGATGTCCTATCATGCGACGCACTCAACCACGGTGGGAATGCATTGAAGTGCCCGACGAGACCGGACAGTCCTGTGTCGATGCGCATCAGCACTTCTGGGACCTGACGCGCAACCGCCATCCCTGGCTGCAGGATTCGCCGCCGGCCGCGTTCCGTTACGGCGACTGCTCGGCCTTGCGTCGCAATTACCTGCCCGATGACTACCGCGCGGATGCACTGGGACAGGGCGTGCACGCGACGGTCTACGTCGAGGCCGAGTGGGACCCGGGCGATCCGCTGGGGGAAACTCGCTGGGTACACGAACTGTCCGCGCAGGCGGGCGTGCCAAATGCGATGGTGGCGCAGGCATGGCTGGATCGTGACGACGTCGCCGCCGTGCTCGCCGCGCAGGCGGGCTTTGCACTGGTGCGCGGGGTGCGCCACAAGCCGCGCGCGGCGGCTTCGCCGCAAGCAATGCTGCACGGTGCGCCGGGCTCGATGGGGGATCCGCGCTGGCGCGCCGGCTACGCGCTGCTGAAAGAACACGGCCTGCATTTCGAACTGCAGGCACCCTGGTGGCATCTGGAAGAGGCGGCCGAACTCGCCAGCGCCCATCCGCGCACCCGGTTGGTGCTCAACCATACGGGCTTGCCGGCCGATCGCAGTGCGGCCGGTCTCGCCGGCTGGCGTCGCGGCATGCGCGCGCTCGCCGACTGCCCGAATGCGATGGTCAAGATCTCCGGCCTCGGTCTTCCCGGCCGCCCCTGGCGGGTCGAGGACAATGCGCCGATCGTGCGCGAGACCCTGGCCCTCTTCGGCGCCGGGCGCTGCATGTTCGCGAGCAACTTCCCGGTGGACGGTCTCGTCGCCCGCTTCGCCACGATCTGGGAGGGATTTCGCGCCATCGTCGCCGACCTCCCGCCGGACACGCGGGCACGGCTGTTCGGCGAAACGGCGCGCGAGGTCTATCGCATCGCGCCCTGAGCGTGGGCGCGGACGCGCTGGAACGCCGGCGCGCCTCCGGGGTGCCCTCGCCCTACTTCGTCATCCTGATCGAGGTGTCGAGAAACTCGTTCGTGTACGCGGTCTTGACGTCGTAGGGCTTGTCGATGCCGACATAGTCCTTCACCAGCGCATAGTCCTCCGCCATGCGCTTGGGATCGTGCCAGCCAAGCGCCACCTCACGTGACACCTTGTCGCTCATCAGGACTTCCACCAGGCCCCAGTTCGTCAGTTCGTTGTCGAACTTGAGCGCGCTGTTGGCATCGACGAGCGCCTGCACGCAGGGCTTGGGATCCTTGACGCAGGCGGCGAAGGCGCGCTGCGTCACCTTGACGAACTTCGACACCAGCGGTCCGTTGGCTTTCAGGAAGGCCGGATTGACGATCACCGAGTTGCCGTAGGGATTCAGGCCGATGTCCCGCCATGCGAGGAAGCCCATGTCGTCGCCCAGTTCGCGCTGGAAGATGTGGTGGATGTTGTAGAACGAGGTGGTGATGTCGATCGACTTCGATTTCAGCGCCGCCAACTTGGCATTCGCGTCGATGTTCACCCAGGTCACCGATTTCGGGTCGATGCCGTTCGCCTTGGCCAGCGCCGGCCACATGGTGCGCGCGCCGTCCGCCGCCGGGTTGCCGATTTTCTTGCCCGGGAAATCCTTGATGCCCTTGATGCCGGAACTCTTCAGCCAGTACAGGCCCTGGGGCGAATTCGCGTAAACGTTGTAGACCGCGACGGTATCCGCGCCCTTGCCCTTGGCGACCAGTACGCCGCCCATGTCCGCCAGCCCGATCGGGTTCGCGCCGGCACCGACCTTCTGCGTCGCAAGCGCCGAGCCCTTGCCGGGCTCGAGGTTCAGGTCGATGCCGTCTTTCGCGTACCAGCCCATCTTCTTGGCGTAGTAGTAGGGCGCATGATCGCCGCCCGGCACCCAGTTGAGGATGAAATCGACTTTCTGCTGGGCCGCTGCGGGGGTTGCGACGAGGGCGGCGAAGGCCGCGATGATCAGGGGGCGCATGAGGGGTCTCCTTCCCGGTGTGGCGCGAATGGTATCGACGTGCCGGCGCCGGTGTCAACGCCGGGGCCGGTCCCGGACCGCCAAGCATGTAACCGGCTGGTTAATCCGCGGGCCGCTGCCTGCTTGACCCGAGATCAAGGCGCAGGCTATGGTAACCGCACGGTTAATAACGGAAAACGCCGGAGCGTGGAGTGTGCGCATGACCCTTGACGACGCGCAGCGCGCCGCATACCGGCGGTCCGGCCATCTCACGGTGGCGGGCGTGTTCCCGGGGGCGCTCATGGAAACCGTGATCGAGGATATCGAGCGCTGGGGCGAGGCCTTCCTCGCCGACCTGCCCCCGGACCGGCGCGCCTGGTACGTGGACGGCGGGGTCAAGGCGGCGACGGTGCTGCGCAAACTCGACAATCCCCACCGGCACCGCGACGCGGTCGCATCGCTCGCGCGCGACGCGCGGCTGGTCGGCCTGGTCGAGGCGCTCATCGGGTCCGGGGTGTCGGTCTACTTCAGCCAGATCTTCTTCAAGCCGCCGGGCGGCGGTGGGCCGAAGACCGTGCACCAGGACAACTTCTACTTCGGTCCGCGCGACCCCGACGGGCTGGTCACCGCCTGGATCGCGCTCGACGACGCGACCCCCGAGAACGGCTGCCTGTACTTCGGCGAGGGCACGCAGCGCGGGCCGGTGCATCCGCACATCGCGCCGCCGGGCCAGCCGTTCGAGTTGCACGTGCCGGCCGACATCGCGCGCCGCCACCCCATGACGCCGGCGCCGGTGCCGCGCGGCGGGGTATCCTTTCACCATGGCACGACCTTCCACCAGTCGGGACCGAACCTCTCGACGCGCTGGCGGCGTGCCTGCGCGCTTCACTACGTGCGCAATGACAACCGCTTTGTCGCCCCGGCGCTCGAGTACGACCATTCGATCGTGATGCGGGTCAGTTGAGGAGGTCCCCATGAATCGCACCGACGAGGCGCGTTCGCGCATCGTGCTCGCCATCCTGGCGCACGTCGGGCTGGTTGCCGCCTGGTACCTGTTCGTGAAGATCGGCGACGTGCCGCGCTTCGTCATGCCCTCGCCGCTGGACACCTTCCGGTCGCTCTTCGAGTCGAACTACAACTGGTGGTTCAACATCGGCGTCACCGCGAGCGAGATCTTCGGCGGCTATTTCCTCGCCCTGTTCGTCGGCGTGGCACTCGCCCTGCTGTTCACCTGGTCGCGCATCCTCGAGGCGGTGTTCATGCCGCTGCTGGTCTCGCTCAACATGATCCCGAAGGTGGCGCTGGGGCCCCTGTTCATCGTCTGGTTCAAGTACGGCGTCTTCCCGAACACCATCATGGCGTTCTCGATCTGCGTCTTCCCGATCCTGCTCACCACGGCGCGCGGCCTGCGCGAAATCGATCCGGACCTGCTCGACCTGGTGCGCGCGCTGCGCGGCTCGCGCTGGCAGGTGTTCACCAAGATCCAGCTGCCCGGCGCGCTGCCGTACATCTTTTCCGGCATGAAGGTGGGCGCGGTCCTCGCCGTCGCCGGCGCGGTGGTCGGCGAGTTCCTCGGTTCCGACAAGGGCCTGGGCTACCTCATGCTGCAGGTGCAGGTGACCCTGGACACGCCCGCGATGTTCATGGCGGTGCTGCTGATCACCCTGATCGGCGTCGCGCTGTACGGCCTGGTGCTGGGGCTCGAGCGCTGGCTGGTGGTGAAGGACGCGAGGATCGCCGGATGAGCGAGCCCTATGTCCACCTGTCCGGCGTGCGCAAGGTCTACCGCAAGGGCAGCGAGGAATTCCTCGCGATCTCGGACGCGAGCTTCGACGTCATGCCGGGCGAGCTGGTGACGCTGGTCGGGCCCTCGGGCTGCGGCAAGTCGACCCTGCTGAAGATCCTCGCCGGGCTGCACCCGCACGACGCGGGCGAGGTGCGCATCGGCTCGGCCACCCACGCCTTCGACCCGGCGCGCGACGTCGGCATGGTGTTCCAGGCGCCGCTGCTGCTGAAGTGGCGCCGGATCCTGGAGAACGTCCTGCTGCCGGCCGAGATCCTCGGGCTGCCGGCGGCCGAATCGCGGGCGCGGGCGAAGGACCTGCTCGCCCTGGTGGGCCTTGCCGGGTTCGAGGACAAGTACCCCTACGAGCTTTCCGGTGGCATGCAGCAGCGCGCGGCCATCGCGCGGGCGCTGGTGCACGACCCGAAGCTGGTGCTGATGGACGAGCCCTTCGGCGCGCTGGATGCGCTCACGCGCGAGAAGATGAACCTCGAGTTGCTGCGCATCTGGAAGGAGTCGAAGAAGACGATTCTCTTCGTCACCCACGGCATCTCCGAGGCCGTGTTCCTCGGCAACCGGGTGGTCGTGCTGACATCGGGTCCGGCGCGCATGGCGGACAACTTCGAGATCCGGCTGCCGCATCCCCGCACCCTCGACATGAAGACCCACGAAGCCTTCGGCGAGTACACGCGCCGCATCTACCGCCTGCTCGGCATGGAGTAGTACGCTGGCTGCAATGACACCGGAACAGACTGCTCCTGTCCTGCCCGATCGCTTCGCGGAGGTCGAGGCGCTCGAGGACTTCATGACCCGGCCCGGCGCGGCGCTGGCGGACGACCTCGCGCGCGCGCCCGGCGACCTCCTGATCCTCGGGGTCGGCGGCAAGATGGGCCCGACCCTCGCGCGCATGGCGAAGCGCGCCGCGCCGGAGCGGCGCGTGATCGGCGTGGCGCGCTTCTCGGAGCCCGGCCTGCGGGAGAAACTCGAAGGCCAGGGCATCGAATGCCTCGCCTGCGACCTGCTCGAGCGCGAACAGCTCGAGCGCCTGCCGCGCGCGCCGAACGTGGTCTTCATGGCCGGGCACAAGTTCGGCGCCGCCGGCAACACCGCGCTCACCTGGGCGATGAACACCGGCGTGCCGCTGATGGTCGCCGAGGCGTTTCGCGCCTCGCGCATCGTCGCGTTCTCGACGGCCTGCGTGTACCCCTACGTCGACGTCGAAGGCCCGGGCGCGAGCGAAGCCACGCCCACCGAGCCGCCCGCCGGCGACTATGCCAACTCCTGCGTCGGACGCGAGCAGATGTTCCTCTACGGCTCGCAGAAGTGGGGCACGCCGGGGCGGCTGGTGCGCCTGTCCTACGCCATCGACATGCGCTACGGCGTGCTGCACGACGTCGGCGCGGCGGTGCTCGCCGGCCGGGCGCTGGATGTCACCATGGGCCACGTCAACGTCATCTGGCAGGGCGACGCCAACGAGCAGGCGCTGCGCCTGCTCGCCCACTGCACCGCGCCGATGCGCGCGCTGAATGTCACCGGCCCGCA
>DATCYZ010000095.1:0-5373 GCA_036526195.1 Burkholderiales bacterium | reverse complement strand
GCGCCACGGCCCTATTATAGTCGGTCCATGCGATTGCTTTCGGTTGTCCTGCTGCTGCTCTTCGCCGCGCCCACGATTGCGGAGGTACGCGTGCGGGACGACTACGGTCACGACGTGCGCCTTGCCCGTCCCGCGGTGCGCGTGGTGAGCCTCTCGCCGCACCTGACCGAGTTGCTGTTCGCGATCGGCGCCGGCGCGCAGCTGGTCGGCGCCCTCGAGCACAGCGATTACCCGGCGGCGGCCCGCGCCCTGCCACGGGTCGGCAGCGAGGCCGGCATCGACCTCGAGGCCGTGATCGCGCTACGGCCGGACCTGATCGTCGCCTGGCCGCAGTCCGGCAGTCGCGGCGCCCTCGAGCGCCTGGCAACGCTCGGCGTGCCGATGTACCGCTCGGAGCCGCGCGAGCTCGAGGACATCGCGCGCACGCTGGAGCGATTGGGCGTGCTCACCGGGCAGGGGGCCGGCGCGCGGACCGCGGCGACGGCCTTTCGCGCGCGCACCCTCGCCTTGCGCAAACGCTTCGCCGATCGTCCTGCGGTGCGCGTTTTCTACCAGATCTGGGATCGGCCGCTCATGACCGTCACCGGCGCGCACGTCATCAGCAAGGTGCTGGCCCTGTGCGGTGGCGAAAACGTCTTCGCCGCCCTGCCCGGAATCGCCCCCGAAATCGACCGCGAAGCCGTGCTTGCGGCGAACCCGGAAGTCATCGTCGCAAGCGGCATCGACGCGGTGCGCCCGGCTTGGCTGGACGACTGGCGCGCCTTCGCCTCGATGACCGCCGTGGCGCGCGAGAACCTGCAGTTTCTGCCGGCCGCGCTGATCCAGCGCCATACGCCGCGCCTGCTGGAGGGCGCGGAACGGCTTTGCGAGCTACTCGAGGGCGCCCGCGCCCGGCGCCCTCAGAACGGTTCGAGCCGCGCGCCGGCGCGCGACACCAGCAAGCGATAGAGCCGTTCGCCGACCTGGACATGGCCGAAGCCCGGCTTGTCCAGGCGCAGGGTTGCGCCATCCGCGCTCGCCGGACGGAACTCGAACGCGTCGGCGGCGACCAGGTCTGCGAGCAGGCCCTCGAGCACCTCGCGCGGAATCGCCTCCCCGGTGCAGTCGAGGAGTTCGCAGGTACGCCCGCGACGCGTGCGCCCCGCAACGCGCAAACCCTCGCCCGCCGCGTTCATCGGTGAGGCGCCCGCCCCGGCGCTCGCAAACAGATCAGGAAACACATGCAAAACATGCCCTTATGTCTTGACGGAGCATGAAATTTGCAACATAGTCTACGCGTGGAAAACGAGTTCAGCGCGCTCGAATCGAAGGTCACGCAGGTCGTCACGCTGTGCGAACGGCTGCGCGAGGAAAACGTGTCGCTGCGCGCGCAGCTGGTGACCGCGCAGGATGACACCAAACGGCTGAACGCCAAGATCGACGGCGCGAAGTCGAAACTCGAACAGCTCATCTCCCGGATCCCCGGTTAGGCAACGCACGCTGGAGCGCCGCCTTTCGCGCGCAGCAAGTACGGACCAAGGCATGGCAGAGCCCGCGAGCACGACGATCGAAGTCACCCTGATGGGGCGCAGCTACCGCGTCGCGTGCAGCGACGAGGAACGCGAGGCGCTGTTGCAGGCGGTCGCCTACCTCGACGGCAAGATGAACGAGATCCGCAAGAACAGCAAGGTGGCCGGCGCCGAGCGCATTGCCGTGATGGCCGCGCTGAACATCGCCCACGAACTGCTCAGTGTGCGGGTTGGCGGCGGCTTTGATATCGGTCAGACGAAGCGTAGAATCGCAGCCATCGAGGCGACGCTGGATGCAACGCTCGCCCGGCAGGACAAGCTCTTCTGACGCGCCGGACGTTCGGCACGTCGCAGCACTCTCTACGTCCCCTGCTGTGTTCGACAGGGCCCATGTTTTCCGGACCGATAGCGTTCCCCGGTTGCGAGTCATAGTGTCACTGTTGTGATCGTCCCACGCTACGCGTGCAGGATGAACCTGAAGTGGCCGACGCGTGACCACCCTGATCAGCAGGGTTCGGAATGCGGGCTCACCGGCATGTGCGGGGGGCACCCTTTTCCAGCGCGCCGCCGGCCGTTCGCAGTCTGACCGGCGCCCCGCGCCACTTTCCGCCCAGGTGATTTGAAGCGAGCATGCGCTACTGGCTGATGAAATCCGAGCCGGACGAGTGCTCGATCGACACATTGCTTGCGTCCCGGGGCAGGACCACCGCCTGGACCGGGGTGCGCAACTACCAGGCGCGCAATCACATGCGCGACGACATGCGCCCCGGCGACGGCGTGCTGTTCTATCACTCGAGTTGCGCGGAACCCGGGATCGCCGGGCTCGCCGAGGTGGCCTGCGCCGCCTACCCGGACCCCACGCAGTTCGACCCCAGGAGCCCCTACCATGACCCGAAAGCGACCCGCGCCGCACCGCGCTGGATGAATGTCGACGTGCGCGGCACGAGGAAGACCCGCCTGCTTGGACTGGCGGAACTGCGCGCACACAAGGCGCTCGCGGCGATGCTCGTGCTGCGACGGGGCAACCGCCTGTCGATCACGCCGGTCTCCCTGGCCGAGTGGCGTTTCATCACGACGAAGCTTCTCGCCTGATGCGCCCGCTCGCCAACGACACCCTGTTGCGCGCGCTCGCGCGCGAGCCGACCGCGTACACGCCCACCTGGCTGATGCGCCAGGCCGGGCGCTACCTGCCCGAGTACAACGCCACGCGCGCCCGCGCCGGGGATTTCCTCGCGCTGGCGAAAAGCCCGGCCATGGCCTGCGAAGTGACCTTGCAGCCGCTCGAGCGCTTTCCGCTCGATGCCGCGATCCTGTTCTCGGACATCCTGACCGTGCCGGACGCCATGGGACTCGGGCTGTCCTTTGCCACCGGCGAAGGGCCCCAGTTCGCCCACCCGGTGCGCGACGAAGCCGCGGTCGCGCGTCTCGCCGTTCCGGATCCGACCCGGGAACTGCGCTACGTGCTGGATGCCGTTCGGGAGATCCGCCGCGCGCTGGACGGACGGGTGCCCCTGATCGGCTTCTCCGGCAGCCCGTACACGCTCGCCTGCTACATGGTGGAAGGCGGCGGCAGCAGCGACTGGCGAACGCTGAAGACCATGCAGTACGCGCGGCCCGACCTCCTGCATCGCATCCTCGAGGTCAACGCGCTTGCCGTCATCGACTACCTGAACGCGCAGATCGAGGCGGGCGCCCAGGCCGTGATGATCTTCGACACATGGGGCGGCACGCTGAACCATGCAGCCTACGGCGAATTCTCGCTCGCCTATTCACGCCGCGTGATATCCGGCCTGACCCGCGAGGCCGAAGGCCGGCGCGTGCCCTGCATCCTGTTCACCAAGGGCGGCGGACCGTGGCTGGAGGACATCGCGGCCTCCGGCTGCGACGCCGTGGGCCTGGACTGGACGGTGAATCCCGCCGAAGCGCGCCGCCGGATCGGCGCGCGCGTCGCATTGCAGGGCAATCTCGACCCGATGGCGCTGTTCGCGCCGCCCGACGCGGTGCGCGCCGAGGTTCGGCGCACGCTGGACGCCTTCGGTCCGGCGCCCGGGCATGTCTTCAACCTTGGCCACGGCATCTCGCAGTTCACGCCGGTCGACGCGGTAGTGGCGCTCGTCGACGAAGTGCGCACTTACAGCCGGCGGATGCGGGCCTGATCGGGCCCGGGCGAACGTGCCGGCGCACCCACCCGCCTCGCACAACGCTTGACTTATGCACAAAAGCAGGAAAAGGCCTCGCTCTGCCCCGTGCCCATGGGCTCCAGAGGGAGAATGATTGCAACCCTTTGATTATGCATGTAAATTTTTTGTAATGTCGCTAAGCGTCGGAGCGGAAAGGCCTTTTTCGATCCGGAATCGGATCGGCGCGACACGCTTACCCACACCTTTATCCACATGGGCGGAGCCAAGCCCCCTTTCCCCTTTCAGACAAGGGAGATGCATGCGGATTCGCGGTCCGGAATCAACTCCGGACGCTAACTAGGCGGCGCCATTGAAACTCCCCGCGAACACGGAACACGGACCGGACCCGGGAACGCTGATCGCCTGCGTGGCGATCGACGTGCCGCTGAGTACCCTGTTCGATTACCTCGTTCCCGCGGACCTGCAGGTTGCGCCCGGCGACCGGGTGATCGTGCCGTTCGGGCGCCTGCGGCGCATCGGCGTCGTCGTCGAAATGCTCGCCAGGAGCGAGGTGCCGGCGGAGAAACTGAAAAGCGTGCTCGAACTGCGCGCAGACGCGCCCCGCCTGCCCGCCGACTGGCTCGAGCTGATGCGCTTTCTTGCCGGCTACTACCAGCGGCCGCTCGGCGAGACCGTGATCTCCTCGTTGCCGCCGCGCCTGCGCGCGGTGCGCCCGCTCCCAGGCGCGCGCCGGCGGCGCGCAGCGGACCCCGTGCCTGCGCCCGAGGCAAGCGCGGATCTCGCGTTCCATGCGCCGCACGCGCTGTCGGCGGACCAGTCGGCCGCGGTCGCCGCCGTGGAGGGCGCACCGCCCGGATTCCGCTGTTTCGTCCTGCACGGCATCACCGGCAGCGGCAAGACCGAGGTGTACCTGCACCTTGCTGCGCAGGTGGCCGCGCGCGGCGGCCAGACGCTGGTGCTGGTGCCCGAGATCAGCCTCACGCCGCAACTCGAGGCGCGCTTTCGCAAGGCCTTCCCGGGCACTGCGGTGGCCGTGATGCACAGCGGGCTCGAGGACACCCCGCGCACCGCAGCCTGGCTTGCCGCCGTGCGCGGCGAGGCGCGCATCATTCTCGGCACGCGGCTCGCGGTCCTCGCGCCGCTGCCGAAACTCGCGCTGGTGGTCGTCGACGAAGAGCATGACCCCTCGTTCAAGCAGCAGGACGGGTTGCGCTATTCCGGGCGGGACGTCGCCGTGATGCGCGCCAAGCTCGCCGGCTGCCCGGTGCTGCTGGGCTCGGCCACGCCCTCGTTCGAGACCTGGCACCACTGCGACACCGGCCGCTACCAGCGGCTCGCCCTGCCCCTGCGCGCGGCGCCCGGGGCGCAGCTGCCGACGGTGCGGATCCTCGACATTGCGCGCGAGAAGATGGACCACGGCATGGCGCAGCCGCTGCTCGATGCCATTGCGCTGCGCCTGTCGCGTGGCGAGCAGAGCCTGATCTTCATCAACCGCCGCGGCTATGCCCCGGTGCTCGCCTGTCCGGCCTGCGGCTGGGCCGCCGGATGCGAACGCTGCACCGGGCACCTGGTGCTGCATGCGGTCGACCGGCGCCTGCGTTGCCACCACTGCGGGGCCGAATCCGGCATTCCGCGCGCCTGCCCCACCTGCGGCAATGTCGACCTCAAGCCGCTCGGCCGCGGCACCCAGCGCGTCGAAGAAGCGCTCGCCGCGCGCTTTCCGG
>DATCYZ010000094.1:0-2811 GCA_036526195.1 Burkholderiales bacterium | reverse complement strand
TGGTCGACGCCACGCGCCTCATTTCGATCACCGGAAACCTCGGCGACACCAAGACGACAATCACCCACCCCGGGACCACGACGCACGGCCGGCTCGCGCCGGAAGCGCGCGCCGCGGCGGGCATCCGCGACGGCCTGCTGCGCCTCGCGGTCGGCCTCGAGTCCCTCGAGGATCTGCAGGCCGACCTGGCGCGGGGACTCGCATGAGCGGGCCCCTGAAGCTCGAGCGACAGGGGGCGGTGATCGAGGCGCTCCTGTCGCGACCGGCGGTGCGCAACGCGCTCGACCTCGCGCTGACCGAAGCCCTGCTCGCGGCGCTCGCCTCGGCCGAACGCGACCCGGCGGTGGGCGCCCTGCTGCTGCGCGGCGATGGGCCGGGGTTCTGCGCCGGCAGCGACGTCAAGGAAATGGCGCAGGCCTCGATGGCCGAGCGCCTGCGCATCGCGGAGCGCAAGGCCCTGCTGATGCAGCGCCTCGCTCGCTCCGGCCTGCCCGTGGTGGCCGCGGTGCACGGCTTCGCGCTCGGCGGCGGCTTCATGCTTGCGGCCGGCTGCGACTGGGTGTTGAGCGCGCAGGACGCGCGCTGGCGCCTGCCGGAAGTGGAACTCGGGTTCTTTCCGCCGTGGGGCATCGAGGCGCTGACGCGGCGCGTGAGCGCCGCCGCGGCCCGCAGCCTGCTCTGGGGCATCGAGCCGGTCGATGGCGCGCGTGCCGCGCAGCTGGGCCTTGCCGAGGAAGCCCTGCCCGCGCAGGTGCTGCTCGAACGCGCCCGGGCGGTGGCGGCGCGGCTCGCCGCCCTGCCGCGCGAGGCCGCGCAGTCCGTGAAGCCGTTCGTTGCCGCGCACGTGGCCACGGCCGGGCTGGACGGGCTGGCGCGCGAGGTCTACCGGCGCAACTGCGAGGCGGGCGGCGCCGAGGGCACCTTCGCCCGCTTCGGGGCTCAGAAGTAGACGAGGCGAAGTCCGCGGCTGTCCGCCCTCAGGTAGCCCCCGGGGCCGTACCACTCCGGCAGCACCCAGCGCTCGCAGTCGCGGCCGTCGAGGTCCAGGCGGTGATGCGCCGGCCGGTGCGTGTGGCCGTGAATCATGCGCGTGGCGTCGTGCGCGCGCAGCATGTCGCGCACCGCGGCGTCGTTGACATCCATGATGGCCGCCGGCTTTGCGCGGATCGCCTCGCGGCTGCGCGCCCGCAGGGCCGACATCTGCGCGCGCCGTGCCGGCAGGGGCGCGGCAAGGAACGCGCGCTGCCATTCGGGCGAGCGCGCGGTGCGGCGCCAGGCCTGGTAATCGGCATCGTCGGTGCACAGGACGTCGCCATGCGTCAGCACGGTGCGCGCGCCGAGCAGGTCCACGCACTGCGGGTCCTCGAGCAGGGTCGCCCCGGCGGCGCGACAGAAGCCCGCGCCCATCAGGAAGTCGCGATTGCCATGCATGACGAAAATGCGCGTGCCGGCGGCGGCGGTGGCCGAGAGCGCGCGGGCCACCGTGCCGTGCGCGGCATCCTCGAGTTCGTCGTCGCCGGCCCAGTACTCGAACAGGTCGCCGAGCAGGTAGAGCACCTCGCAGCGCGAGGCTTCGGTTTCGAGAAAGCGCGTGAAGGCCGCGGTCGCGGCCGGGCGTTCAGCGGCGAGGTGCAGGTCCGAGGCGAACAGCGCGCGCTGCACCGCGCCGCGGGCTACTTCGCGCCGCCGACGACGCTGGCGGATTCGATGACCACGACCGGCTGCGGCACGTCCTTGGGGAAGGGGCCGCCGGAACCGGTCTTCGACTTGGCGATCTTCGTCACCACGTCCATGCCGCTGACCACCTTGCCGAACACCGCATAGCCGACGCCGTCGCCCTGCGGCGATCCGGCATCGAGGAAGCCGTTGGCCTTCAGGTTGATGAAGAACTGCGCGGTCGCCGAGTGCGGGTCCGAGGTGCGCGCCATCGCGAGGGTGCCGGGCTCGTTGCTCAGGCCGCCCTTCACGCCAAGCGCGGCCTCGTTCTCGATCGCGGCGCGCACCGGCTTCTGGCGGAACCCGCCGTCATAGCCGCCGCCCTGGATCATGAAGCCGTCGATCACGCGGTGGAACAGCGTGTCCTTGTAATGGCCGTCGCGCACGTATTGCAGGAAGTTGGCGACGGACTTCGGCGCCTTCTCGGGATAAAGCTCGATGCGGATCGTGCCGAGCGAGGTCTTGAGATCCACCTGCGGGTCGGCGGCGAGCGCGCCGGGCGAGGCCGCGGTGGCCGAGAGGAGAACGACGGACTTCCAGAGGGCTGACAATTTCATGGGACCTTGACCTTGAACGAAACTGGAATGGGACGGGTGCCGCGCGAGGAATCAGGCGGCGCCCTCGTAGACGATGCGCCAGTGGCCGTCCTCGAGCGTCCAGTACTGGACCTTGCGCATGCTGTTGGACAGGTTGCTGGACTGGTAGTCTTGCTCGAAGGCGACCACGACGAAGTCGCGCTCGCGCGGGTAACGGAACATCGCCTGGTGCGAGACGCCGACCTTGATCCAGCTCTTGCCGGCGTTCACGCTGCGCTTGTGGGCGGACCATGCGGCGAGGTCCTGGTTGCCGGCGCGAAAGCGCGGCGAGTAGTGCCGCAGGTAGCGCGCGGTGTCGCGGCTTTCCCAGTCGGCGCGCCAGGCCTCGACGGCGGCGGACAGCGCCTTGCGCTCGCCCTCGAGCGTTGCCGGATCGGTCCACTCGATCTGGTCGGCGATGATGAAGGGCGTCAGACCGGTCTGCACGTGGCGCGCCACGGCGTCGAGGTCGCCGTTGGACAGCACGATGCAGCCGTCGCTCGCGCGCGGCGGGCGGCTG
>DATCYZ010000093.1:0-7576 GCA_036526195.1 Burkholderiales bacterium | reverse complement strand
CAGCTCGGCGTCAAGTAAGACCGCCGCTTCCGGATGCACGCGACCCGGCGCACGCCGGGTCGCGTCCTTGACATGCTCTACCTCCAGATCCTCGCCAACGGGCTCGTGCTGGGCGGCCTGTACGCCTGCATCGCCTCGGGGTTCTCGCTCGTCTGGGGCGTGCTGAACGTGATCAACATCCTGCACGGCT
Organism: Burkholderiales bacterium; assembly: GCA_036526195.1. Taxonomy (GTDB): domain Bacteria; phylum Pseudomonadota; class Gammaproteobacteria; order Burkholderiales; family SG8-39; genus DATCYZ01. The sequence continues at coordinate 7,386 of DATCYZ010000093.1, read as the reverse complement.
CGTTCATCGTGCTGGGCGGCTACCTCGCCTACTTCGCCCACGTGAAGTACGGCATCCATCCCTTCGCCTCGATCCTGATCGCGGCACCGCTGTTCTTCGCCTTCGGCTACATCCTGCAGCGCGGGCTGATCAACCGCATGATCGCCGCCCCGGTGCTGCTCACCCTGACGCTGACCTTCGGCCTCGACCTGATGCTGTCGAACGCCATGCTCTCGGCGTTCACCGCGGATTTCCGCAAGCTGACCCTCGACCCGCCGCTCGGCGTGCTCGCCTTCGGGCAACTGGTGCTGCCGGTGGACCGGCTGGTGGCGATGCTGCTGGCGCTCGCGCTCACCGGCCTGCTCTACCTGACGCTGTCGCGCTCGCGCATGGGCCGCGCGATCGTCGCGGTGCGCATGGACCGCGAGGCCGCCGCGCTGATGGGCGTGCGGGTGCCCCACGTCTATGCCCTCACCTTCGGGCTGGGCGCGCTGATGGCCGGCGCCTCGGGGCCGCTGCTGGCGATGATCTACCCGATCTCGCCGCTCGCCGGCCCGGCCTACCTCGGCAAGGCCTTCGTCATCTGCGTGCTCGGCGGCCTGGGCAGCGTGCCCGGCGCCATGGTCGGCGGCCTGGCGCTCGGCATCCTCGAGAGTTTCGGCTCGCTCTGGTTCGGGCCGGAGCATGGCACCACGCTGTCCTTCGTGCTGCTGATCGGGATCTTGCTGGTGCGCCCCGAAGGCCTGCTTGGGCGCAAGGGCTACGCATGAAGCGCGACGCCCTCGTGGCGCTGGTGCTGTTCGCGCTGGTCGCGCTGGTGCCGATGGCGGGCGAGGCCTACTGGCTGCGCCTCGGCACCACGATGCTGATGTACGGCGTGTTCGCGATGTCGTGGAACTTCATCGGCGGCATGGCGGGCTATCCCTCCTTCGCCGTGGCGGCGTTCTTCGGCCTGGGCGCCTACACCGGCGCGGTGGCGCAGAAGTTCGACCTGCCGCTCGGCCTCGCCTGGGGCCTCGCGGGCCTCGCGGCGCTGGTGTTCGCCGGATTGCTCGGCATCGCGCTCTTGCGACTGCGCGGGCATTACTTCGCGATCGCCAGCCTGGTGGTGGCCGAGGTGCTGCGCGAACTGGTGAACTCGGCGACCGATCTCACCGGCGGCGGCATGGGCCTCAACCTGCCGGTGCCGCGCATGGCCTCGGTGGACGTGCAGGCGGCGTTCTTCTTCTACGCCATGCTCGGCCTCGCCGCGGTCACCTTCGCCGCGATGCTGGTCACCCACTACTCGCGGCTCGGCTTCGGCCTGCGCTGCATCCAGCAGAACGAGCCGGCCGCCGACATGCTCGGCGTCGACACCACCTCCTACAAGGTCGCCGCGTTCATGCTCTCCGGCGTGTTCGTCGGCATGGCGGGCGCCATCTATGCCTCCTGGGTGCATTACATCGAGCCCCCCGACGTCTTCGACGTGCTCTATTCCGTGAAGGCCATCGTCATGGTGCTGCTCGGCGGCGCCGGCTCGGTGTTCGGCCCGCTGCTCGGCGCCGCGGTCTTCCTCTCGCTCGAGGAACTGGTGTGGCGCGAGTTCCTGCAGTTCCATACCGGGGTGCTCGGCCTGCTGATCGTGCTGCTGGTGATGTTCCTGCCCCGGGGCCTGCTCGCGCTGTCGGCACGTCTGCCCTGGTCGAGGACGAAGCCATGAGCGCCGCGACGCAGGGCCCCTTGCTCGAACTCAGCAGCGTGACGCGCCTGTTCGGCGGCCTCAAGGCGGTGAACGACGTCACCCTCTCGGTGCCGCAGGGCGAGGTGATCGGGCTGATCGGGCCGAACGGCGCGGGCAAGACCACGCTGGTCAACGTGATCACCGGGGTGCACCCGGCCTCCTCCGGCACGATCCGCTTTGCCGGCCGCGACATCACCCGCCTGCCGCCGTGGCGCGCGGCGCGCCTCGGCATCGCGCGCACCTTCCAGATCGTGCAGCCGTTCCCGGAGATGACCGTGCTGGAGAACGTGGCCGCCGCCGCGATGTTCGCCGGCGGGCTGCGCCATGGCCGCGAGGCGGACCGCGAGGCGCGCGAGCACCTCGAGTTCGTCGGCCTGGGCGAGATGGCGGACCGCCGCGCCTCGGCGCTCACGCTGGCCATGCGCAAGCGCCTCGAGTTCGCCAAGGGCCTCGCCATGCACCCGAAGCTGCTGCTGCTCGACGAGGTCAATGCCGGCCTGAACGCCACGGAAGTCGACGAGGCGCTGGCGCTGATCCGCGCGATCGCCGCGCGCGGCGTCACCATCCTGATCATCGAGCACCTGATGAAGGTGGTGCTGTCGTTGTGCACCCGCATCGTGGTCCTGCACCACGGCGAGCTGATCGCGCAGGGCGAGTCCGCCACCATCGTCAAGGATCCGCGCGTGATCCAGGCCTACCTCGGGCGGCGCTACGCGGCTGCCGAAGGCGGCGCGAATGTCTGAACCGCTGCTCACGGTCAGCGGCCTGCACACCGGCTACGGCGACGTGCAGGTGCTGTGGGGCGTGGACCTGGAGGTGCCGCGCGGCGAGATCGTCGCCCTGGTCGGCTCCAACGGCGCCGGCAAGACCACCCTGATGCGCGCCCTCTCCGGCCTGCTGCCGGTGCGGCAGGGCGCGGTGCAGTTCGACGGCCGCGCCTTCGCCGGCGCGCAGTCCGACGCGTTCCTCGCCGCTGGCATCGCGCACGTGCCCGAGGGCCGGCGCCTGTTCTCCGCCATGAGCGTGCGCGACAACCTGCTGATGGGCGCCTACCTGCGGCACGACGGCGCCGCCGCGATCGATGCCGACCTCGAGCGCATGTTCGCCATGTTCCCGATCCTGCGCCAGCGCCACCGGCAGGACGCCGGCACGCTCTCCGGCGGCGAGCAGCAGATGTGCGCGATCGCGCGCGGCCTGATGGGCCGGCCGCGCCTGCTGCTGATCGACGAGCTCTCGCTCGGCCTCGCGCCGTCGATCGTCGACCAGCTCTGCGACACGCTGCGCGCGCTGAACGCCGAGGGCCTGTCGATCCTGGTGGTCGAGCAGGACGTCGCCACCGCGCTGGAACTCGCCCATCGCGCCTGCGTGATGGACACAGGGCGCATCACCCGCGCCGGCCCGAGCGCCGCCCTGCGCGACGACCCCGCGATCCGCGAAGCCTATCTCGGGTCGATCTGAACACGCCAAGAGAAGGAACACCGCCCATGTCCGACCTGCCCGCAGTCCCCGTCTTCGCCCCCGGCGCCTACCGTTACGTGCGCGCCGTGTTCCAGTACTCCGGTGGCGTCGCGGCCGAAGCCGGCCACCAGATCGAGCGCGCGCGCTTCCTGAAGCCGCTGCGGCTGGCCGACGGCTTCGCCGCGGTGGAAGCGCACCTGAAGTCGATCGGCCGCCCGAGCACCGCCTTCGCGCAATGCGAACTGCGCTCGCCGGCGCCGTTCACCGACCAGGGCTTCTACGACTTCAACAAGGTCTATGTCGGCACGCTGGCGCGCTGGGGCATCTACAAGGAAGGCGACCCGCTGATGAACCCGGTGGCGCGCACCAACGTCTGCCCGGTCTATGACGTGCCCGCCGAACCGATGCTGTTCGCGTTCTCCTACACGGTGCCGGCGCCCGGCGCGAAGCGCGGCGGGTTCACGCTGGCCGGCGGCGGCGACGCGCGCGAGGCCGGGAAGTCGTACCGCGACCGCATCATCCGCCTGCACGACACCTCGCCCGAGGGCCTGCGCGAAAAGGTCGAGTTCGTGGTGAAGGAAATGGAGCGGCGCATGACGCTGCTCGGCTTCGGCTGGCAGGATGCCGTGAGCGCGCAGATCTACACCGTGCAGAACGTCGGGCACCTTGTCGGCGAACTGCTCGCGGCGCGCGGCGCCGGCGCGGGCGGCATCGTCTGGAACTACACCCGGCCGCCGATCGTCGACCTCGAATTCGAGATGGACGTGCGCGGCGCGGCGCGGGAAATCCTCCTCTAGCCGCACGGCAGGGCAGGCGGCGCGGCGGGCGGCGCGGCGCAGGCGCGGTGTACACTCGCCGCAGCCATGAACGACGCCGCCACGCGCCCCGCCGACGCCGCCATCGACGTCGAGAAGCTCCTCGGCGTGATCGCCGCGGTGGCGCGCGAGGCGCGGCCGACGGCCGAGCCGCACGTCACGCTCGATGCCTCGCTCGAGCGCGAACTCGGCCTCGACAGCCTGGCGCGCGTCGAGGTCGTGCTGCGGCTGGAGAAGGCCTTCCGCACCAGCCTGCCCGAGCAGGCGCTCGCCACCAGCGAGACGCCGCGCGACCTGCTGCGCTTCCTGCTGGGCAGCGTCGGCCAGGAGGCGCGCGTCGCCGACACCACGGTGGCGAGCGTGGTGCAGCACGACGGCGTGCGCGCCCCCACCAACGCCCAGGCGGCCACGCTCACCGAGGCGCTCGAGTACCACGTCGAGCGCCAGCCCGACCGGCTCACGGTCTTCATGTACGAGGAAGGCCGGGAGTTTCCGCTCAGCTACAAGGCGCTGTGGGACGGGGCGCTCGGCTACGCGGCGCAACTCACCGCGCGCGGGCTGGAACCCGGGCAGATGGTCGCGATCATGCTGCCGACCAGCAAGGAATACCTCTACTGCTTCTACGGCACGCTGCTCGCGGGCGGCGTGCCGGTGCCGCTGTATCCGCCGGCGCGCCTGACCACCATCGAAGACCACATGTCGCGCCACGTCGGCATCCTGAAGAGCGCCGGCGCGACCATGATGGTGACCATCCCGGAGGCGAAGCCGCTCGCGTACCTGCTGCGCGCGCAGGTGGAGACGCTGCGCACGGTGCTGGTGACCGCCGACCTCAAGGGCGGCAGCGCCGGCTTCTCGCCGGTGCGCGCCAAGCCCGGCGACATGGGATTCCTGCAGTACACCTCGGGCAGCACCGGCAGCCCCAAGGGCGTGGTGCTCTCGCACGCCAACCTGATGGCGAACGTACGCGCCATGGGCGCCGCGGTGAACGCGAAGCCCGAGGACGTCTTCGTCAGCTGGCTGCCGCTCTACCACGACCTCGGCCTGATCGGCGCCTGCTTCGCCACCATGGTGCTCGGCTTCCCGGTGGTGCTGATGTCGCCGCTCGCCTTCCTGTCGCGCCCCGCGAGCTGGATGCAGGCGATCCACCGCCACCGCGGCACCATGTCGGGCGGCCCGAACTTCGCCTTCGAACTCTGCCTGCGCCGCATCGCCGACGAGGACATGCAGGGACTTGACCTGTCCTCCTGGCGCTTCGCCTTCAATGCCGCCGAGCCGGTGAGCCCGGACACCATCGTGCAGTTCGAGAAGAAGTTCGGCGCCTACGGCCTGCCGAAGAACTGCCTCTCGCCCTCCTACGGGCTGGCGGAATCCTCGGTGGGCGTGGCGATCACCGTGCCGGGCAGCCCGTGGCGCGCGGACCGGCTCGACCGTGAGCGCTTCTCCACCAGCGGCGAGGCGATCCTCGCGCCGGAGACCGACCCCGCGCCCCTGATCGTGATCGGCTGCGGCACCGCGATTCCCGGGCACGACGTGCGGGTGGTCGATGCCGCCGGCCTCGAACTGCCCGACCGGCAGGAAGGCCTGCTGCAGTTCACCGGCCCGTCCTCCACCTCCGGCTACTACCGCAACCCTGAGGCGACGAAGAAGCTGTTTGACGGCGACTGGGTGAACACCGGCGACCGCGCCTACCTCTCGGACGGCGTGATCTTCCTCACTGGGCGCGAGAAGGACATCATCATCCGCGGCGGGCGCAACATCAGCCCCTACGAACTCGAGCAGGCGGTGGGCGACCTCGGCGGCGTGCGCCGCGGCTGCGTCGCGGTGTTCGGCAGCCGCGATGCCGCGAGCGGCACCGAGCGCGTCGTGGTGCTCGCCGAGATGCGCGACCGCGACCCCTCGCGCCATGACGACCTCAAGCGCATGATCAACGAGCTCGCGGTCAGCCTGATCGGCGCGCCGGCCGACGACATCGTGCTGGCGCCGCCGGCCACGGTGCCGAAGACCTCCAGCGGCAAGATCCGCCGCGTCGCGGCGCGCGAATACTACGAGCGCGGCCCGGGCACCGCGGGTCCGCAGGCGGTCTGGCTGCAGTTCGCGAAGCTGGTGCTCGCCGGCGCCGCGCCGCAGGTGCGCCGCGGCCTGCGCACGCTGGACGGCATGCTGTTCGCGCTGCGCGGCTACCTGGTGTTCGCGATGCTCTTCCCGTTCGCCTTCCTCGCCGCCCTGGTCGCGCCGGGCCCCGCCTGCTGGAACACCGGCAGCTTCGTCTCGCGCTGGTTCCTGCGGCTCTCGGGCATCCCGGTGGTGGCGCACGGCCTCGAGCACCTGCCGCGCGACCGGCCCGTGGTGCTGGCGGTCAATCACACCAGCTACCTCGACGCCGTGGTGCTGCTCGGCCTGCTCAAGGCGCGCGGCTACGCCTTCGTCGCGAAGCGCGAGTTCCAGGAACACTGGCTGATGAAGCGGCTGCTCGGCGGCTTCGGCACGCGCTTCGTGGAGCGCTTCGACGTCGCAAAGAGCAGCGAGCATGCGGGCGACCTGGCCGACGCGGCCCGCGGCGGCGCGTCGCTGATCGTCTTTCCGGAAGGCACGCTGAAGCGCAACACCGGGCTGATGGCGTTTCGCACCGGCGCCTTCCAGGCCGCGGCGCAGGCCGGCGTTGCGGTGCTCCCGGTGGCGCTGCGCGGCGTGCGCTCGGTGCTGCGCGACGGCACCTGGTACCTGCGGCGCGCGCCGGTGTCGGTGACGATCGGCGCACCGGTGGTGCCCGACGGCGAGGACTGGGCGGCGGCGGTGCGCCTGCGCGATGCGGTGCGCGCCGAGATCCTCAGGCGCTGCGGCGAGCCGGACCTGGCCGCGCCCGCCGGGCTCCAGGAAGACGTTTAGGCAGGGCTTTTCGCGCCCTCGCCCGGCGGCGTCTCGCGACGCGCGCGCTGCAGGGCCATGACAAGAGCGAGCAGCGCGATCGCCGGCAGGAACATCCATTCCTTGTCGGGACGCTCGGCCGGCAGCTCGATGCCCGTGATCGTCAGGCCCGGCTCCAGGCCAAGCTTTTCCGCCGCGCTGCCGAAGCGCACCGGTCCGACGCTGACCTCGCTGCCCAGGGTCATCACGGTCAGGCCGGCCTTCTGCAGCCGCTCGCGCGCCGGCGCCTGAGGGCCGAGCGGCAACAGCACGCCCTTCTTCACCTCCCGCCCCTCGATGCTGGTGCCTTCCACCCAGAGGCGAAGCCGCGCTTCGGCAGGCTTGGCCTCCACGACCTTCATCAGCTCGGTGGCCGGTGCGCGTTCGAACGGCGGGTACACCATGTCCCACCAGAACCCGGGCCGGAACAGCGTGAAGGTGATCAGGAACAGCGCGAGGGTCTCGTACCAGCGCGTGCGCACCAGGAAGTAGCCCTGCGTGGCCGCGGCG
>DATCYZ010000092.1:0-14576 GCA_036526195.1 Burkholderiales bacterium | reverse complement strand
TCAGCTGGCCGACGTAGGGGTCGGTCATGATCTTGAAGGCGAGGCCGGCGAAGGGCTCGGTATCGATGGCCTTCCTCTGGGTCGGCTCGCCGTTCTCCTTCGAGCCCTGCACCGGCGGGATGTCGATCGGCGAGGGCAGGTAGTCGATGACCGCATCGAGCATCGCCTGCACGCCCTTGTTCTTGAACGCCGAGCCGCACAGCATCGGCACGATCTCGTTGTTGATCGTGCGCACGCGCAGGCCGCGCTTGACCTCTTCGACGGTCAGGTCGCCGGTCTCGAGGTACTTGTTCATCAGTTCTTCATTGGCCTCGGCCGCGGCCTCGACCATCTTCTCGTGCCATTCCTGCGCCTGCTCGGCGAGCTCGGCCGGGATGTCCCGGCGGTCGAACTTCATGCCCTGGGAGGCCTCGTCCCAGAAGATCGCCTGCATGCCGACGAGGTCGACCACGCCCTTGAAGTTCTCTTCCGCGCCGATCGGAATCTGGATCGGCACCGGGTTTGCCTTGAGGCGCGACTTCATCTGGTCGTGGACCTTGAAGAAGTTCGCGCCGACGCGGTCCATCTTGTTGACGAACGCAAGGCGCGGCACGCGGTACTTGTTTGCCTGCCGCCACACGGTCTCGGACTGCGGCTGCACGCCGCCCACGGCGCAATACACCATGCAGGCACCGTCCAGCACCCGCAGGCTGCGCTCCACCTCGATGGTGAAGTCGACGTGCCCGGGCGTGTCGATGATGTTGATGTGGTGTTCCGGATAGGACAGGTCCATGCCCTTCCAGAAGCAGGTGGTGGCGGCCGAGGTGATCGTGATGCCGCGCTCCTGTTCCTGCTCCATCCAGTCCATCGTCGCGGCGCCGTCGTGCACCTCGCCGATCTTGTGATTGACGCCGGTGTAGAACAGGATCCGCTCCGTGGTCGTCGTTTTTCCCGCGTCGATATGCGCACTGATCCCGATGTTCCGGTAGCGCTCGATGGGTGTTTTGCGTGCCACGTTCATATCCTCGGGTTCAGAACCGGTAATGCGAGAAGGCCTTGTTGGCTTCCGCCATGCGATGCACTTCCTCGCGCTTTTTCACTGCGCCGCCACGGCCCTCGGCCGCTTCCTGCAGTTCGCCGGCCAGGCGCACCACCATCGACTTCTCGCCGCGCTTCTGCGCCGCCTCGCGGATCCAGCGCATGGCGAGCGCCACGCGCCGCACCGGGCGAACCTCGACCGGCACCTGGTAGTTCGCGCCGCCGACCCGGCGGCTCTTCACTTCCACCGCGGGCTTGACGTTCTGCACCGCTTGGGTGAAGACCTCGATCGGGTCCTTGCCCGACTTGGTCTTGATGACGTCGAGCGCGCCGTAGATCATGCGCTCCGCGACCGACTTCTTGCCGCGGGTCATCAGCACGTTGACGAACTTCGTGACTTCCGGATTGTTGAACTTCGGATCCGGGAGAATCTCGCGTTTGGGTACTTCGCGGCGACGGGGCATCTGGAGCCTCTGGAATGATTGCGCGGCGTGGGCCTGGGACTCAGGCCGCCTTCGGGCGCTTGGCGCCGTACTTGGAACGGGACTGCTTGCGGTCTTTCACGCCTTGCGTGTCGAGCGAACCGCGCACGATGTGGTAGCGCACGCCGGGCAGGTCCTTGACGCGGCCGCCGCGGATCAGCACCACCGAGTGCTCCTGAAGGTTGTGGCCTTCGCCGCCGATGTAGCCGATCACCTCAAAGCCGTTGGTGAGACGCACCTTGGCGACCTTGCGCAGCGCCGAGTTCGGCTTCTTCGGCGTCGTGGTGTACACACGCGTGCACACCCCGCGCTTGGCGGGCGATCCGGCGAGCGCCGGAACCTTGGATTTGACAGGCTTTGCAGCCCTGCCGAAGCGCACCAACTGATTGACGGTAGGCATGATTTTGTCGATTCCAGAAACAAACCGGGCGGCCACGGAGCTTTCCGGCAGCCGCCCAGGTGGAAAAAAGAGGCCGGATTATAAAGAGGTTCCGGAAAGAGCGTCAAGGCTGGATGCAAGCCGGACGGTGTTTGTCGCACCGCCGCAACGCCGCTACCGGGCCGGCTCAGGGGCCCGGGTCGGGGTCGAAGCCGAATCGCGCCGCCAGTTCGGCGCGACGGATGGATCCGAGCGGAAAGCGCACGCCCGGCGCCGGTGCCAGCCACGGCGCCCCCGCATCCCCCCCTCCGAGCAGCGTGCGCGAGGCCGCTTCCAGGTCGCGGTCATCGAGCAGGCCGACGCCGCGCGCGGCGCGCAGCACCAGGCCGCCCGCATCGTCCAGCCAGCCCTGCGAGAGGGCCCCGGCGTCGCGTCCGCAGTGGTCCTGCAATCCGCCGGGTCCGAGGCGGTAAACCAGCGGGGTGCAATCAAGGCGCACGAAGACGCGCTGCGGGCCGTTCTGGAAATACCAGCGGCCGCGCGCATCGCTCTCGTAGTTGCGCGCGAGGAACTCGCGCAACGTGGCATTGCCGATGGTTTCGAAGCACCCTTCGACGCCGGTGCGCAATCGCCAGTCGCCGCGCGCGTCGAGCCGCAGCCAGCCGTACACCGCGGGCACGTCCGGCCAGCGCAACAGCGCGCGCCGCACCTGCTCATCCATGGCGCGCCCCGCGGCGTCCTCCGGGACGACAGGCCGAGTCCGGCAGAGTCCCGGTCAATCGGGCACGCTTCGCGCGTCGCCGAGCGGCGCCGGGCGCGCGATGCCGAATCCCTGTGCGTAGCCGACCCCGAGCGCGCGCAGGCGCTCGATGATCTCGGCATCCTCAACGAACTCGGCGATCACCCCGAAGCCGATCGCCTCGCCCACGCGCACGATCGCCTGCATCTTGCGTTGCGCGACCTCGCCGCGCAGCAGGTTGCGCGTGATCGCGCCATCGACCTTGAGGAAATCCACCTGCAGCGCCTTCAGCGGCGCGAACGACACCGCGCGATGACCGAAGGCGTCGATCGCGACCCGGCAGCCGAGCTTGCGCACCTGCGCGGCAAACGCCGTGGCCGGGCCCGGCTGTCCGAGCACGTCGCGCTCGTCGATCTCGAAGCACAGGGCATTCGGCGGCACCGTGAACTGTTCGAGCGTGCGCGCGATGAAATTCGGCATGGCCGCGTCGCGCAGCGTCTGGCTCGCGAGATTGATGCCGAGGTGCCGGAACCCCGAGGTGTGGTTGCGCGCCAGCAGCGCGCAGGCCTTCGCGACCACCCAGCGATCGAGCTTCGGCATCATGCCGAAATGCTCGAACACCGGCAGGAAATCCCCGGGCGGCAGATGGGCCACCTCTTCCTCGAGCAGGCGCACGAGAATCTCGGCCATCAGGTACGGTTCGCCCGGACGCAAGGCGACGATCGGCTGGCAGAACAGCCGGAGCTCGTCCTGGTCGAGCGCCTGCCGCAGGCGTGCCACCGGATCACTCCAGCCCGCAAGCTCGTTCCCGGCGAGTTCCAGGAGCGCGGACGTCTCTTCCTCGGTCGTGGGCTTGGTATCGTTCGCCATGGCAATGCTCTTTTCCTATTCTAGCCTGCGCCTTCACGGCCTATGCCCGCGACACCGGTGACGCAAGACGGTGCGCTGCGTCCGGTGCGGGTGATCGACACCGGCATTCGCGGCGCGCGCGAGAACATCGCGTTCGACCAGGCGCTGATCGAACTGCGCAATGCCGGGCGCATCCCCGACACCATCCGTTTCCTGCGCTTTCGCCCGTCCGCGCTGATCGGCCTGCACCAGATCCTCGGCCACGAGGTGCGCCTGCAGTACTGCCGCGACCAGGGCATCGAGGTCGCGCGACGCATCACCGGCGGCGGCGGCCTGTACCTCGACGAGGGCCAGATCGGCTGGGAACTGGTCCTCGAACGGCGCGCGCTCGGCACGGTCGACCTGGCGAGCATCGCCGCGCGCCTGTGCACCGCGGCGGCCGAAGGCCTGCGCGCGCTCGGCATCCCGGCGGCATTTCGTCCGCGCAACGACATCGAGGTCGACGGCCGCAAGATCAGCGGCACCGGCGGCTTTATCGACGGCAACACCCTGTTCTACCAGGGCACGCTGCTGCTCGATTTCGACGCCGAGCGCATGATCGCTGCGCTCAAGGTGCCCGTCGAGAAGCTCGCCAAGCGCGACCTCGACGACGCGCGCCGCCGCGTGATCACGGTGCGCGAGGTGCTCGGCGCGGTGCCGCCGCTCGAGGTCGTCAAGGCGGCGCTGGTCAAGGCCTTCGCCACGCATCTCGGCCTGGCGCCGCACGCGGGCGCGACCGCGCCCGAGGAGGAAGCGCTCGCCACGCGCCTGCACGACGAGGAGATCGGCACCGATGCCTTCGTCGGCGCGCTCGACGCGCCGGAAACCGACGCGATGCTGGTGTCGGCGACGCTGCAGCGCCGCGGCGGCGCGCTGCGCGCGGACCTGCGCCTCGAGGGGCCGGCGCGCGGGCGCATCCGCGAGGCGCTCATCACCGGGGATTTCTTCCTCACGCCGCCGCGGGCGATCTATGACCTGGAAGCCGACCTGCGCGGGCGCAGCGTGGACGCGGCGGGGGAGGCCGTCGACGCGTTCTTCGCCCGGACCCGATGCGACGCGGTCGGGCTCACGGCGGCGGATTTCCGCGCCCTCGTCGAAGCCGCGCTCGCGCAGGTGACGCTGCAGGCGGCCGGCCGGACGCTGCGCGCGCACTGGCGCGGGGCGCGCCCGGAGACCGCGCCGACCCTCGTCTTCCTGCACGATGCGCTGGGCTGCGCGCGGCTGTGGCGCGACGTGCCGGAGCGCCTCGCGCAGGCCACCGGCTGCGGCGCCTTTCTCTACGACCGCTGGGGCTCGGGGGATTCCGGCGCGCTGGTGCCACCGCATGCGCACGATTACCTCGCCCGCGAGGCGGACGCGCTGCCCGAGGTGCTGGCCGCGGCCGGCATCCGCGAGGCGATCCTCATCGGCCATTCGGACGGCGCCGCGATCTCGCTGGCCCACGCCGGCCGGCATCCGGAACGGGTGCGCGGGCTCATCGTGCTCGCGCCGCACCTGTACCGGGAGGCCAAGACGCTCACCGAGATCGCTTCGCAGATCGCCGATTTCCGCACCGGCGACCTGCGCGCCCGCCTGCGCCGCTACCACGGCGAGAAGACCGACCTGCTCTTCGAGCGCCTGGTCGAGGTCTGGACCGCGGGCGAAGCCGGCAGCGGCTGGGGCCTCGAACCGCGCGTGGCGGGCGTGCAATGCCCGGTGCTCGCGATCCAGGGCGAGGACGACGAGTTCTTCACGGCGGCGCAACTCGCGCACCTCGCGGCGCTGATCCGGCCGGGCGTCGAGGCGGTTCGCCTGCCGGGGTGCGGGCATTACCCCCACCTGCAGGCGCGCCGCGCGGTGCTCGCAGCCATCACCGGCTACGTGCAGGCGCGGCTCGCAGACCGCGGCGGCACGCCGGCCCCGGCCTTATAGTAACTTATATGTTACCATAAGGCCGGGGCCGGCGCCCGACCGGGCTCAGTGCCAGCGTTCGAAGCCGTAGAAGGCGAGGCCGAAGCGGGCGAGCCCGTACCCCAGCCAGATGCGCAGGCGCTGCAGGCGCGGGCGCCGGCTCCAGGCCTGCGGCGGCACCAGGCGCGCCCCGTCGCGCATCGCCGCATGCAGTCCGTCGCGCAACTGTTCCGCAAAACGCGCATCGTCGACGAAGACGTTTGCCTCCTGCGCCAGCAGCAGGCTGAACGGGTCGATGTTGGAGGAGCCGACGCTCGCCTGCCGGCCGTCGAACACCGCGACCTTCGCGTGCAGGAAGCCCAGGTGGTACTCGTGGATCTCGATGCCCGCCTCCAGCAGGGAGCCGTAGAGCGCGCGCGACGCGTAGTGCAGGAGCAGGTACTCGACGCGCCCCTGCAGCAGCAGCACCACGCGCACGCCGCGCGCCGACGCCTCGATGAGCGCACGCCGGAAGCGCCGCCCCGGAAAGAAGTAGGCGCAGGCGATCACGACCTCCTCGCGCGCCGATTCGATGCAATCGAGGTAGGCCTTCTCGATGTCGTCGCGATGGCGCAGGTTGTCGCGCACCACCAGCGCCGCGCGCTGCCGGCCGGCCGGCGCCGCGGGCGCCGCGCCGGGGTCGGTCCAGCGTCGCCGGGTTCGCGACCTGAAGACCCGCGACCAGAGCGCCGCGGCGGCCGAGCGCACCTGCGTCGTGACCGGGCCCTCGATGCGCACCGCATAGTCATGCCGCGGCACCTGGCCCGGCGCGTCGAAATCGTCGATCACGTTGATGCCGCCGACAAAGGCGACCTGGCTGTCGACGCAGGCCAGCTTGCGGTGCATGCGCCGCAGCCGACCGCGCGCGAACGGCCACCAGCCGCGCAGCGGCCTGAACACCAGCACCTCGACGCCTGCGCGCAGCAGGCGCTCGCGCAGCGCGTCCGGCAGGTCTCGCGCGCCGAAACCGTCGATCAACAGGTGCACCGCGACGCCGCGCGACGCCGCGCGGCCCAGCGCCGCGGCCACCGCCCCGCCGCTGGCATCGTCGGCGAACAGGTAGGACTCGAGGAAGATCTCGCGCCGCGCCGCGTCGAAGGCGGCGATCAGCGCCGGGAAGTACGCCCCGCCATTGGCGAGCAGGGTCAGGCGGTTGCCGTCGCGCGTCTCCATGGCCTCAGCGCGGGATCACGCCCGGCGCAGGTCCGCGCTGACGGCGAGATGGTCCGACAGCATCGACCAGGGCGCCCCGCGGTGCACTCGGGCCTCGGCAACCTTGAAGCCGTGCACATAGATCCGGTCCAGGCGCAGGAACGGCAGCAGGCTGGGAAAGGTGCGCGCGGCACGGCCGTGCAGGGCCACCGAGGCCTCGGTCATGCCGAGGCCGTGCTGCAGGATGGCCGTGGCACGCTGTCGCCAGTCATTGAAGTCGCCGGCCACGATCACCGGCAGGCGACGTTCGATCAGCGCCTCGATGCGCTGGCGGATGGCCTCGAGTTGCTGGCGGCGGCCGCGCTCGTGCAGCGAAAGGTGCACGCACAGGCAATGCAGGTTGCGCCGCCAGCCCGGCACCGAGACCACGCAATGGAGCAGGCCGCGGCGCTCGAAGCGGTGGTCGGAGACGTCCTCGTTGGTGGTGGAAACGATCGGCAGGCGCGACAGGATCGCATTGCCGTGGTGTCCGTGGTCGTAGACGGCGTTGCGCCCGTAGGCGGACTGCCAGTGCGCCTCGGCGAGGAACTCGTGCTGCGGCGCGCTCGGCCAGCTGGCGAAGCGCAGGGCGTGGCGGGTGTTCAGGCCCTGCACTTCCTGCAGGAAGACCAGGTCGGCGTCGAGCGCACGCAGCCCGTCGCGCAACTCGTGGATCACCATGCGACGGTTGAACTGCGACACGCCCTTGTGGATGTTGAGCGTGACGATGCGCAGGCGCGCGCCGGCGCCGCCCGGGGCCGCGGGCGCGCTCAGCGGAGCGCCCCGTCCGGCGCGCGCACCGCCCGCGCGCGGCGTTCGATCTCGCGCACCATGCCGAGGAACTGGTCCTCGATGCTCGAGCGCACCAGCACCTCGCCAAACAGCGGCGGCAGGCCCGCTTCCGGCTCGACGATGCCGGTCCAGTGGAGGATGAAGCCGCGCCGCGCCCCTGCGGCCAGCGGCTCCATCCGATAGCCGCCGTCGAGCCGCTTCAGGGTGCCCGACAGCGCCTGCACCCCGATCTCCCAGGGCGGGCGTTCGGTCGAGGCCAGCACCACGTCGATCGGGAACGACAGGAACAACACGCGAATCTCGCCGCGTTGCCGCACGATGGCGGTGTCGCCGTGGCGCTCGAGCACGCGACTCTCGTGAAAGCCCGGGATGAACTCGGCAAGCCGGTCGTAATCGGTGAGGGTGCTCCAGAGCACCTCGCGGTCGGTGTACAGCATCGCGCGGGCGTGCACCGCGATGGCCTCCCCCACGCGGTGCGTTTCCACCGTCACGGCTTCGGCGCCCGGCGCGGTCCCCGCCGCCAGGGCCGCGGCGACCGCGGCGCAGGCGAATCCCGCGCGCCACCGCGGCGCGGCGCGCGCGCGGATCAGGCCGCCCACGCCGCACGCTCCGGCAGCAGGCTGATGGCATCGCAATTCGACCACGAGAAGCATTGTGCCGCAGCCTCGGCGAGCGGCAGCCACCGCCAGGCCCGATGCTCGTCCGGCGCGATCCGCACCGCGCAGGCCGAGGCCAGCTCCAGGCTGAACACGTGCTCGGTATTGTGCGTCGTGCCCGGGCGGAAGCGGTGCCGCCAGTGCGCGTAGATCTCGAAGGTATTGACCGCGCGCCAGCGCTGCAGCACGCCGACGCCGGGCGCAATGCCGGTCTCCTCGTGGACTTCCCGGCGGGCGGCATCGGCCAGCGGCTCGCCTTCGCGCTCCAGCGAGCCGGTCACCGATTGCCAGAATCCCGGTCGCTGCGCGCGCTCGAGCAGCAGCACCTCGAGCGCCGGCGTGTGGATCACGACCAGCACCGAGACCGGGATCTTGGCGTTCAAGGATGCAGGGCCAGGCCGAGGTCCGGCACGTCGAGCACGCCGTGCGGATCGATCATGGCCACGAAGAACCCGCGGCTCTGGCCGGCCCAGAATTCACCGCTCGCCCGCAGGACCTCCAGCAGCGTCGCGAAGTCTTCCGGCGCCGCATTCGCAAAGGCCTCCCAGCCGTCGATCACAAGCAGGCGGCTGCGATCGTCGCGCCAGGAAAAATCGTCCAGGCAATCCTCGAGCGCGTCCCAGTTCGCGCCGAACCAGTCCGGAAAGCCGAGCGAATCGCGAAAGCGCTCGAACAGTTCTTCGCGCGCGGCGACGCCGCCCAGCGGCACGCGCAGCACCTCGAGCACGCCCTCGGCGGCACGCACCGGCGCCACCGAGGGCGTGCGGAACACCCCCGAGAGCCGGGTATCGAACCGGAGGTCGCGCTCGCCGGCCATGCTCATTCGCGGATCCGCCTGAAGCTCTTGTAGTGATCTTCCGTATAGTAGAACTCGCCGCCCCGTCCCGCCACGATGCGGCGCGCGCCGCGGTCGCTGCGCCCGGGCGTGCGCACCGTGTACTCGCGGTAATAGCCGCGCGCCTGCAGCGGCAGCAGCCCCTCGCGATTGCCAAACACCACGCCGTCGCGCGCGTACGGATGCGGGCCGTCCGCCCGGATGCGCGCAAGCGTCTCGCGCGCCTCGACGCTCAACTGCGAGGCGCTGATCTCCTCCGGGCCGAACGCGCAGGCGGCCGTGCCGAGGGCAAGGAGCAGGAACGCCGCCAGCAGGCGGCGCAGGCCGGAGATCGACGTCATGACCCGCAAGGGGCCCCGGGCACGCTCAGGCCGCGGGATTGCGCAGGCGCAGGTGCAGTTCGCGCAACTGCTTCTCCGTCGCCAGGCTCGGCGCGCCAGTGAGCAGGTCTTGGCCGCGCTGGGTCTTGGGGAAGGCGATGACGTCGCGGATCGCGTCCGCGCCCGCCAGCATCGCCACCAGGCGGTCGAAGCCGAAGGCGATGCCGCCGTGCGGCGGCGCGCCATACTGCAGCGCGTCGAGCAGGAAACCGAACTTGGCGCGCTGGTCCTCGGGGCTGATCTTCAGCGCACGGAACACCTGCTGCTGGATCTCCTGCCGGTGGATCCGCACCGAACCGCCACCGATCTCCCAGCCGTTGAGCACCATGTCGTAGGCCTTGGCGAAGGCCTTCTGCGGCGCCACCTCGATGAATTCGGCATGTCCGTCCTTCGGGCTGGTGAACGGATGGTGGCGCGCCTTCCACTGCCCGCTCTCCTCGTCCTGCTCGAACATCGGGAAATCCACCACCCACAGGGGGCGCCAGCCCTTTTCGGCGAGCCCGCGTTCATGGCCGATTCTCTGACGCAGCGCGCCGAGCGCGTCATTGGTCTTCGCCATGCTGTCGGCACCGAAGAAGATCAGATCGCCGTCGGCCGCCCCGGTGCGCTCGAGGATCGTTGCGATCGCCTCGGCGTGCAGGTTCTTCACGATCGGCGACTGCAGGCCCTCGGCGCCCTTTGCGCGCGTGTTCACCTTGATCCAGGCGAGGCCCTTCGCGCCATGCCCCTTGACGAACTCGGTGTAGGCGTCGATCTCGCTGCGCGACAGCGTGCCGCCGCCGGGCACGCACAGGGCGGCGACGCGGCCGCCGGGCTGGTTCGCAGGCCCCGAGAACACCTTGAAATCCACGCTGCGCATCGCATCGGTCAGCTCGACCAGCTTGAGCGGCACGCGCAGATCCGGCTTGTCCAGCCCGTAGTCGCGAACCGCATCGTCGTAGGCCATCACCGGAAACGGGTCCGGCAGCTCGACGCCGATGGTCTCGCGGAACAGGGTGCGCACCAGGCGCTCCATCAGCACGCGGATCGCCTGCTCGTCGAGGAACGAGGTCTCGATGTCGATCTGCGTGAACTCGGGCTGGCGGTCGGCGCGCAAGTCCTCGTCGCGAAAGCACTTCACGATCTGGTAGTAGCGCTCGTAGCCGGCGATCATCAGCATCTGCTTGAACAGCTGCGGGCTCTGCGGCAGCGCGTAGAACTGGCCGTCATGCAGGCGCGAGGGCACCAGGAACTCGCGTGCGCCCTCGGGCGTAGACTTGTAGAGCACCGGCGTCTCGATGTCGACGAAGCCCTCCCCGTCGAGAAACCGGCGCGCCGACTGCGCGGCCTTGTGGCGCAGCCGCAGGTTGCGCTGCATCGGCTCGCGCCGCAGGTCGATCACCCGGTGCTCGAGTCGCACGCTCTCGGAGAGGTTTTCCTCGTCCAGCTGGAAGGGCAGCGGCGACGCGGTATTGAGCACCTCGACTTCGGTCGCGAGCACCTCGATCTCGCCGGAGGGCAGTTGCGGGTTGATCGTGCCCTCGGGGCGGCGGCGCACCCTGCCGGTGACGCGCAGGACGTACTCGCCGCGCACCCGCTCCGCGATGCCGAACGCGTCGGCGCGGTCCGGATCGAACACCACCTGCGCGAGTCCGCTGCGATCGCGCAGGTCGACGAAGATCACGCCGCCATGGTCGCGTCGACGGTGCGCCCAGCCGGCCAGCGTGACGGTCTGGTCGACCAGGACAGCGGAGAGGTCCCCGCAGGTGTGTGTGCGCATGGTGGGTTTCCTGGTGGAGGGCTCAGGCGTCGCCGGCGCCGGGCTTGCCGTTGGGCGCCACGACCCCCATCGACACGATGTACTTGAGCGCCTCGTCGACGCTCATGTCGAGTTCGACCACCTGGTCGCGCCGCACCATGACGAAGTAGCCGCCGGTCGGGTTCGGCGTCGTGGGCACGTACAGGCTCACGTAATCGCCCTTCAGATAGTTGCTCACGTCGCCGCCGGGGACGCCGGTGAGGAAGGCGATGGTCCACATGCCCTCGCGCGGCCATTGCACCAGCAGCGCCTTGCGGAACGCCTGTCCGCTCGAGGAAAAGAGCGTGTCCGAGATCTGCTTGACGCTCGAGTAGACCGAACTCACGACGGGGATGCGGTTGAGGACGAAATGCCAGAACTGCACCAGGCGCGCGCCGATCAGGTTGGTCGCGAACAGGCCGGTCAGGAAGACGATGACCAGCGTCATGATCACGCCCATGCCGGGAATATGGATGCCCAGCCAGGCCTCGGTGCGGAACTCCTGCGGCAGGAGCAGCAGCGACTGGTCGAGCGTGTCGACCACCAGCTTCAGCACCCAGATCGTGATGACGAGCGGAATCCAGATCAGCAGGCCGGTGATGACGTATTTTTTCACGCGCGTCGCTCGATGGTCAGGGAGTGGCAGGGACGCAGCGCCCTGCGGCGAGGCCGGGTCGGCGTGCCGGAATCAGCGGGCGCAGCGCAGTGTTTCAGGTCGTCGGGGCAGACGTGGCGCTCTTGCCTGCCGAACCGGCATCCGCGCCGGGTTTCGAGGCCGATCCGGATGCCATCCCGGCTTCGGATTTCGACCCGGACGTCGCGTCGGTGGTGACGTCGGACTTCGCGCCGTCCTTCGCGTCGGATTTCCCGCCCGCGGACGACCCGCTCTTGCCTGAATTCTTGAAGTCCGTGGCGTACCAGCCGCTGCCCTTCAGCTGGAACCCCGCCGCGGTCAACTGCTTGCGAAGCGTCGACTTGCCGCAGGATGGGCAGTCGGTCAGGTGCGGCTCGGAAAGCTTCTGCAGGAACTCGTCCTGGAAGCCGCAGTCGGCACATCGATATTCATAGATCGGCATGGCACTCTCTCCGAAGTCCGGAGCGCGAAGCCGCGGATTATACATCCGCCCCCTCGACGGGTGCGGAGGTCGCGCGGCCAAGTGCCCTGGGCGGACATGGGCGCGCAGCCGCCGGATTTCAAGCCCCGATGCCGCCGGACCCGGGCTCAGAACGGAATGTCGTCGTCCATGTCGTCGAACTTCCCGGCCGGCTTCTTGGCCGGCGCGCGCGCCTCGTCGCGCGCCGTGCCGCCGCCACGCGAGGCCCCGCCGCGGGGTCCGCCACCGCCCTCGCTGCGCGGCTCGCCACCGCCCTCGCGCCGGCCGAGCATCTGCATCTGGTCGGCACGGATCTCGGTCGAGTACTTGTCGTTGCCGTCCTTGTCGGTCCACTTGCGCGTGCGCAGGCTGCCCTCGACGTAGACCTGCGAGCCCTTCTTCAGGTACTCGCCCGCGATCTCCGCGAGGCGCCCGAAGAAGCTGATGCGGTGCCACTCGGTCATTTCCTTCATCTCGCCGCTCGCCTTGTCCTTCCAGCGGTCGGTCGTCGCCACGCGGATGTTCGCCACCGCCTCGCCGCTTGGCAGGAAGCGCGTCTCCGGGTCGGCCCCGAGATTGCCCACGATGATCACCTTGTTCACTGAAGCCATGTCAGACCCCCTCTGTTACCAGTTTTCGTACGCTGCCCTCGTCCCAGTCCCCGGGCACCACCCGCAGGCGGGCCACGCGCTCGTTGGCGAGCAACTGCACCTCGCGCACGCCGCGCACCTGCCGCAGCGCCTCGCCCAGCCCGTCGAGATCAACCCCCGACCCTATGGAAAACGTCAGATCGGCGTTTTCGTTGACCGCGCGCGCGGCCGGCGGTCGCATGCCGGTCACGCCGAGCAGCCAAAGGGCGGTGAGCGCGGCACACAATGAGAACACGGCATTGCTGCCGTACAGGTCCGCCACCACCCCGCCGATCAGGCCGCCAAAGAACAGGCCCAGCGTCTGCGTGGTGTTGTACACCCCGATGGCAGTCCCGCGCCCGGCAGCCGGCGCGTAGCGCGAAACCAGCGAGGGAATCATGGCCTCGAGCACGTTGAAGGCAAGGAAGAACGCGAGCAGCAACAGGCCGAGCGCCAGCACCGACGTTCCGGCGGCGGCCAGCCCGGCCTCGACCGCCACCAGCAGCCAGACTGCGCCGACCATGACCGGCTTGGGCCGGTTGCGTCGATCCGCGTGGAAAATCGCCGGCACCATGAGCACGAAGGAGGCGAGCACCACCGGCAGGTAGAGCTTCCAGTGATCCGGGAGCTCAAGCCCGGCGCTCACCAGCCGCGTCGGCACCACCACGAACATCGCCATCTGCACCAGGTGCAGCACGAAGATGCCGCCGTTCAGGCGAAGCAGTTCCGGGTTCATCAGGCTTTCGCGCAGCACGGCCCGCCCGGCCGCGTCGCGCGGCCGGGCGGGCAGCGTGGCTTCCGGCACCAGCGCGCGCACCACCCAGACCGCCGCCAGCGACAGCACGCCAGTCAGCACGAACAACCCGGACATGCCGATCACGCGGTACAGCGCCGGCGCCGCCACCAGCGACAGGGCGAACGAGAAGCCGATCGTGGCGCCGATCATGGCCATGATCTTGGTACGGTGCTGCTCGCGCGTGAGGTCGGCCGCGAGCGCCACCACCACCGAAGAGATAGCGCCCGCGCCCTGCAGCGCGCGGCCGGCGATGGTGAGCCAGATGTCGGTGGCCGCGGCGGCGAGGAAACTGCCCGCGGCGAACACGATCAACCCGAGAATGATCAGCGGCTTGCGCCCCCAGCGGTCCGAGGCCATGCCGTAGGGGATCTGCAGCACGGCCTGGGCGAGGCCGTAGGCGCCGAGCGCGAGGCCGACCAGCGTCAGGTTGTCGCCCCCGGCGAGCTTCGGCGCGTGCACCGCGAACACCGGCAGGATCAGGAACAGGCCGAGCATGCGCAGGCCGAAGATGCCCGCGAGGCTGGCGCCCGCGCGCAGTTCAGTCGCGCTCATGCGCTCGCCGGACGGGGGCATCGGGGGATCGGAAATGCTGCTCGGAATGGATACGGATTCGAGAGGCTGGATATAGTAGCAGGTTTGCTCTACCGGCCCGCCTCGCGCGGGCACGCAAGGACGACATGGACGCACTGCGCATTCGCGGCGCTCGCACGCACAATCTGAAGAACCTGAATCTCGAATTACCGCGCGAGAAACTGGTGGTGGTCACGGGCCTGTCGGGCTCGGGCAAGAGCTCGCTCGCGTTCGACACGCTGTATGCCGAGGGCCAGCGCCGTTACGTGGAGTCGCTCTCGGCCTACGCGCGCCAGTTCCTGCACCTGATGGAGAAACCGGACGTCGACCTGATCGAGGGGCTCTCGCCCGCGATCGCGATCGAACAGAAGAGCGCCAGCCACAACCCGCGCTCCACCGTGGGCACGGTCACCGAGATCCAC
>DATCYZ010000091.1:0-36337 GCA_036526195.1 Burkholderiales bacterium | reverse complement strand
TGAAGGAGTAGAACAGTCGGTCCTGGCCGCCACCTTGTTGCCCCATCATCTCGCAGCGCTCCGTCAATGCACTGCAAGATCAGACACTTCGCGCAGTCGAAGATTCAATACTCGATGGAGTTTTTCAACAGAATAGGCCGATAGCGGACCATCTAATGCCGCATCAATCCAGACCCGCTTAGCCGATCCCTCCGGGGGCAACTTTGGGGGCAACTGCTAAAGCGCGAACTCCAAAAGTCTAGAGCTGGCGCGGGCCTTCAGGCAGTATGCGATTCCGGCCTTGCCACCAACCTCTTGTCCCAGCGGCCGTCAAGCTTGGGCAGAATACAACCGCATGGCGCGCCGAGGGTTTTCGGTACTTGATTCACCAGTACGTCGATCCGGCTTCCGGCCCGCTCCAGACGGCGGCATCCTGCCCGCGGCACTTTCGGCGTTAGCTGCCCTCCTCGGCACGCGCGAGCGTGCTGTTCCCGCTTAGCGTGGCGTGCCAGCCGTAGCGATAACCGCCTGATCTCGTCCGGACCCTGGGCACCGAGGTACCATACGGCGGCGGTGCTGCATTGGGAGGGGCACGCACAGGTGAGTACCGACGCACTCAGGCAACGCCTTGCCGCAATACTCGCAGCGGACGTCGCCGGTTATTCGCGCCTGATGTCGATGGACGAGCGCGCCACGGTGGCCGCGCTCGACGCTGCACGCGCGGTGTTCCGGGCACGGATCGAATCGAACGCGGGCCGCGTTATCGACATGGCAGGCGATTCGGTGCTTGCCGTCTTCGAGACCGCAACGGGCGCGGTCAGTGCGGCGCTTGAGGTCCGGAAGTCGCTCGACGATGCGTCTACCGATACTGCTGAAGACCAGCGCATGCGCTTTCGCATCGGCGTGCATCTCGGAGACGTGATCGAGAAGGCGGACGGCACCATCTATGGCGACGGCGTCAACATCGCCGCGCGCCTGGAAGGGCTCGCGGAAGCGGGCGGCATCTGCGTGTCCGAATCGATCCGCGCCGCGGTACGCGGCAAGGTCGAGGCGGAGTTCGAAGATCTCGGCGAACAGACGGTGAAGAACATCGCCGAGCCGGTCCATGCTTACCGGGTGAAGGTGACAAGTGGCGCGGGCACGCAGCCGCAGCGTTCTGCGACCGACATCGACCTGACGCTACCCGACAAGCCCTCGATCGCGGTGCTGCCCTTCACCAACATGTCGGGCGACCCGGAGCAGGAGTATTTCACCGACGGCGTGACCGAAGACATCATCACCGAGCTGTCGCGCTTCCGCTCGCTCTTCGTCATTGCGCGCAACAGCACCTTCACCTACAAGGGTCGCGCCGTCGACGTGCGCACCGTGGCGAAGGAACTGGGCGTGCGCTACGTGTTGGAGGGCAGCGTCCGCAAGGCGGGCAACCGCGTGCGGGTGACCGGTCAGCTCATCGATTCACTGACCGGCAATCATATCTGGGCGGAGAGGTACGACCGGGTGCTTGAGGACGTGTTCGAAGTTCAGGAAGAAGTAACCCGCGCGATCGTCGCTGCCATTGCGCCGAAGATCGATGCTGCCGAACTGGAGAAGACGCGCCGCCGCCGCCCGGAAAGTCTGAGCGCATACGAGATTGCAGTGCGTGCGGTCGCGTTCGCACACGAGGCCATGATCCGGTCTGACAAGGCGCTTCGCGACGAAGCCATACGGGAGGCCCGACGCGCGCTCGAGATCGACCCGAGGAGTGCGCACGCGTTGAATGCCCTCGCGTATGCCCAGTGGCAGCATCTCCTGAATAAAACGGCATCGGACCCCAAGGCGGCATTCGATGAAGGCCTGGCCGCAACCGCCACGGCGATCGAAGCGGACGGCTCCGATCACGATGCCCACGCGAACCGGGCGTGGTTATTCCAGTTCGCGCCCGACCAGCCGCGCTGGGACGAGGCCATGGCCAGCGCGGGACACGCGGCCGAACTGAATCCGAATGCGTTCTTCGCGCTGGGATCCCTGGGTACGCTCGAAAGCTACAACGGCAATCCGGCCAGGGGTATCGAGCTCTTAAATCGCACGCTGCGCATCAGTCCGCGCGATGCACTGAAGGCCTATGTCTACTCGGGGCTAGCCAGCGCCTGTTTCTTTAACTGCGATTACGTGCACGGCGTCGAATACGCGCAGCGCGGCTTGAGCCTCGCACCCGAATTCCTCTTTCTTCACGCACACGGCTGCGTCAATCATGTGGGGCTCGGTCAGCTGGAGAAGGCCAAAGCCGCGTTCAACGTGGTGCGCCGCCTCAGCCCGGAGTATGCGGAAAGCAGATTGCGCGGCGAGATCACTTTTCGCAGGCCCGAAGACGTAAAGCGTTACACGACGTTCCTGCGCGTGGCGGCCGGCCTGGAAGACCCGGCGGCGGCGGACGCATTGCGGTGAATTCCGGATCTGTGTCAGGGAACGAATGCGTCGGCGCTGCGCTCGAGCACTTCGTGCGCATCTTCAACGATCTTGACTGGGAAGCGTTCGCCGACTGCTTCGCCGACGACGCGGCGGTGTACGCGCCGTTTCCCGACCAGCCGCGCATCGCCGTCGGCAAGGCGGCGCTCGAAGCGGGCTGGCGGCCCGTGTTCGATCGCGTCCGCGCGAACCGGCCCGGCCCGCCCTACCTCAACATCGACCCGAAAGACACGCGCGTGCGGTCGCTCGGCGAGGATGCCTGCGTGGTGACCTTCCATCTCGAGAACCTGGTCGGCGCGACGCGCCTGCACCGGCGCACCGCGGTGTTCGAGCGGCGCGACGGCCGCTGGCGGATCGTGCACCTGCATGCCTCGGTCGCAAGCGAGACGATGTGACCGCATGAGCGACGAATTGCGGATTCCCGAGACCCGCTACGCCGAATCGGATGGCCTGAGCATCGCCTATCAGGTCTTTGGCAGCGGCAAGCAGGACCTGGTCATCGTGCCGGGGATCGTGTCGCATCTTGATGCCGACTGGGACGATCCGGACCACGCGCGCATGCGTCGACGGTTCGCACGCTCCTTTCGCGTCATCGTGTTCGACAAGCGCGGTCAGGGGCTGTCGGATCACTTCGATGGCGTGCCGACGCTGGAGGAGCGCATCGACGACGTGCGCGCAGTGATGCAGGCTGCCGGTGCGGCGCGCGCGGTGGTCTTCGCACAGTCACAGGGCGGCGCGATGGCATCACTGTTCGCAGCGATCTATCCGGGGATGGTCGAGCGGCTGGTGATCTACGGCAGCATGGCCCGCTACACCGGGGCGCCGGACTATCCGCATCGGCCACCGCTCGACGTGATCCTGCAAAGGATGGACGACCTCTGGGGCAAGTCCGCTGCGGTCGATTTGTTCGCGCCCAGTCGGTCTGACGATGCTCCGTATCGCGAGCGTTTCGCGAAGTTCATGCGACAGGTCGCCTCGCCGAGTGCGATTCGGCGCATGATGATCGCCGACAACGAAATCGACGTCCGGCCCGTCCTGCCGCAGATCCGCCGCCCGACGCTGATCATTCATCGACGTGGAGACCGCTCCTGCACCGTGGCGAACGGACGCTATTTCGCCGAACAGATTCCGGGTGCGACCTACATCGAGTACCCCGGCGAGGATCACCTCCCGTGGATCGGCGACGCTGATTCGATCGTGGAGGCCATCGCGCACTTTGTCGGCATGGGCGCTGCGCCGGCGCCGGTGGAGGTCTCCGAGCGCTTCGTGACCACGGTCCTCTTCACCGATATCGTCGGATCCACGGAACTCGCGACGAAGCTCGGCGATGCGAAATGGCGCGACCTGCTGCGCGAGTTCCACGCCATCGGCCGCCGCCAGCTCGAGCCGCACCGCGGCCGCGAGATCGATACCGCGGGTGACGGCCAGTTCGCGATCTTTGACGGACCTGCGCGCGCGATCCGCTGCGCGACGGTTATCGTGCGTGAGGCGAAAACGCTCGGCATCGACGTGCGCGCAGGGCTGCATACGGGCGAGGTCGAACCCTCGGGCGACAAGGTCAGCGGCCTCGCGGTGCATATCGGTGCGCGCGTGATGGCCTTCGCTGGCGCCGGAGAAGTCCTCGTGTCCTCCACTGCGCGCGACCTCGTTTCCGGTTCCGGCATCGCGTTCGAGGAGCGCGGTACGCACGCCTTGAAGGGCGTCCCCGGCGAATGGCGGCTGTCGCGGGCGCTTGCTACCTAGCCCGAAGCGCTGGGCGACCCGGACGCGTACGCGAGCACTGGCCAAGTGTTCGTGGTTACAACGCGTGGGTCGCCGATGAGGTAGAGGCAGGCGCACCGAGAATCGCCGGATGGTCGGGTACACTGAATGAGCAGACCGACGACGCTCAAACACCGCGTGGGGCAACTCTGGGTGCAACATTGCAATCGCTGGTTTCGGATTTCCAGAGTTTGCGCGGGCGTTGAGGCAGTATGCGATTCTGCCCATGGCCACCATCCTCCCCAGTCTCCTCGCCGCACTCCTCCTCGCAAGCGTTGCGCTGTCCGCGCGCGCCGACGACGCGCAGGCGCTCGCCACGCTCGCCAAACCCGGCCACGTCCTCTTTCTGCGCCACGCCAGCGCCCCCGGCTTCGGCGACCCGCCGGGCTTTCGCATCGGGGACTGCGCCACGCAACGCAACCTCGACGCCGCCGGCCGCGCGCAGGCGCGCGCGCTCGGCGAACGGCTGCGCAAGGCCGGCATCACGAAGGCGCGTGTGCTCTCGAGCGAATGGTGCCGTTGTCGCGAGACGGCGGAACTGCTCGGGCTCGGCCCGGTGGAAGCGGCACCGGCGCTCAACTCCTTCTTCGGCAAGCACGAGGAACGCGAGCCGCGCATCAAGGCGGTGCGCGCCTTGCTGGCGAAGCTGCCGCGCGACGGGCCACCGGTGGTGCTGGTGACGCACCAGGTGGTGATCACCGGGCTCACGGGCGAGGGCATTGGTTCGGGCGGCGGGGCGGTGTTCCGGCTTGGAAAGGACGGGCCGCGCGCCGTGGGGACGCTGGCGGCGCCGCCTGTGCTCCAATAGTAAGTAACATATACGTTACTAAATGGCCGGTTCCTGCGCCGGGTCGGCGCGCCGGTAGCACTGGGTTAAGCTTCCCGCGATGAATACACGCGACGCAACACGCATCAACGCGCTGCCCCCGGCCACGGCAACCGCACAGGCACAGTGCGCATTCTGGCTCGAGCGCGTGGCCACCCTCGCCCCGGCCCTCGACGCCGCCGGCGAGGAGATCGAGCGCACGCGCCGCGTGCCCGCGCCGCTGATGGCCGCGCTGCACGAAGCGCAACTGTTTCGCCTGCTGCTGCCGCGCAGCCGCGGCGGGGCGGAAGCGCACCCGCTCGCCTTCATGCACGTGCTCGAGGCGGTTGCGGCGCGCAACGCGAGCGTGGCCTGGAACCTCGGCCAGAATTCGGTCTGCGCGATCGTCGCGGCCTATCTCGAGCCGGCCACTGCGGATCGCGTCTTCGGCCCGCCCGATTCGATCCTCGCCTGGGGCCCGGCCACCGGCCCGGCGCGCGCCACGGCCTGCGAGGGTGGCTACCGCGTGAGCGGCCGCTGGTCGTTCGCGAGCGGCATGCGCCACGCCACCTGGCTCGGCGCGCAATGCCCGGTGTTCGAGGCCGATGGTACGCCGCGGCTGGATGCGAAGGGCGACGCGCTCAAGCGCACGCTGCTGATGCCAGCCGGGGCCGCCATCGTGCACGACATCTGGGACGTGCTCGGCCTGCGCGGCACCGCGAGCGATGCCTACGAAGTGAAGGACCTGTTCGTCGCCGAGGCGTACTCGGTGGACCGCGAAAGCAACGCCGAGAACCGCGAGCCCGGCTGGCTCTACCGCCTCAACACCTTCCACCTGTTCGCCGCCGGCTTCGGTGCGGTCGCGCTCGGCGTGGCGCGCGCGATGCTCGATGCGCTGCTCGAACTCGCGCAGGACAAGCGCCCGCGCGGCATGGGACCGCTGCGCGAGAACGCGGCCTTCCAGTCGGACCTCGCGCGTGCCGAAGCGCGCTGGCGCGCGGCGCGCGCGCTGCACTTCGGCACCGTGGGCGATCTCTGCGCAGCCTTGCAGCAGGCGCCGGCGCTGACGCTCGCGCAGCGCATGGACCTGCGCCTGGCGGCCACGCAGGCGATCCGCGAGGCGAAGGCGGCGGGCGGCTTCGCCTTCGAGGCGGCCGGCGCGACCGCGATCTTTTCCGCCAACCCCTTCGAGCGCCGCTTTCGCGACCTGCACGCGATCGGCCAGCAGGTGCAGGGACGCGCCTCGCATTACGAGACGGTGGGGCGCTTCCTCCTCGGCGACGAGGGCGGCGGCGCGTTCACCTGAGTCCATGCCGCGCTACGACGCCGTCCTCTTCGACCTGCTCACCGGCCTGATCGACTCCTGGTCGCTCTGGGACCGTGTCGCCGGCAGCCGCGAGGCGGGCCGGCGCTGGCGCGCGCAGTACCTCGAACTCACCTACGGCTGCGGCGCCTACCGGCCCTACGAGACGCTGGTGCGCGAGGCGGCGGAGGCCACCGGCCTTACTGCGCCGCACGCTGCGCAACTCGAGGCGCAATGGGACCGGCTCGAACCCTGGGACGACGCGCCGGACTTCCTTGCCGCGCTGCGCGATCGCACCCGGCTCGGCGTGGTGACCAACTGCTCGGAGCGTCTCGGCCATCGCGCTGCCGCGGTGCTCGGCGTGCCCTTCGACGTCGTCGTCACCGCGGAGCGCGCCGGGTTCTACAAGCCGCGGCCCGAGCCCTACCGCCTCGCGCTCGCCGAACTCGGGCTGCCCGCGTCGCGCGTGCTGTTCATCGCCGGCTCGGGCTTCGACCTGATCGGCACCGCCGCGGTCGGCCTGCCGACGCTGTGGCACAACCGCGCCGGTCTCGCGAAGCCGGACGCCGCGCCCGCGCCGCTGGCGGAGAAGCCAACCCTCAACGAACTGGTGCCCCACCTTGCCTGACGCACGCACGCTGGAAGACCTCGATACCCCCTGCCTGGTGCTCGATCGCGGCCGCGTGGCGGCGAACGCGAAGCGCATGGCCGATCGCCTCGGCGCGCACGGCGTGCCGCTGCGCCTGCACGTGAAGACCGCGAAGTCGGTCGAAGTGACCGACCTTGTGCTCGGCGGCCGCAAGGCGCCGATCGCGGTGTCGACGCTGAAGGAAGCCGAGCAGTTCTTCGAGGCCGGCTATCGCGACATCCTCTATTGCGTGGGCATCGCCGCGCACAAGCTGCCGCGCGTGCAGGCGCTCGTCGCGCGTGGCGCGACGCTCACGCTGCTGCTCGACAGCGTCGAGGCGGCAAAGGCGGTTGCCGCGTTCGCGCGCGAGACCGGCGCCAGCTTTCCGGTGCTGGTGGAGATCGACACCGACGGCCATCGCGCCGGGCTGCTGCCCGACGACCCCGCGCTCGCCGAGATCGCCAGCCTGCTGCGCGAGGCGGGCTGCACGGCCGCCGGCACGCTCGCGCACGCGGGCAGTTCCTACGGCTGTTCGGATGCCGCCGGCATCGAACAGGTGGCGGCGCGCGAGCGCGACAAGGCGCTGGCCGGCGCGCGGTCGCTGCGCGCCGCCGGGGCCGCTGCGCCGGTGGTCAGCATCGGCTCGACGCCCACCGCGCTGCACGCGGCCTCGCTCGAGGGCGTCACCGAGGTGCGCGCCGGGGTATACGTGTTCTTCGACCTGGTGATGGCCGGGGTGGGCGC
The DNA here is from genome assembly GCA_036526195.1 of Burkholderiales bacterium. GTDB lineage: Bacteria > Pseudomonadota > Gammaproteobacteria > Burkholderiales > SG8-39 > DATCYZ01. Next base: position 28,672 of record DATCYZ010000091.1, on the reverse strand, counting down.
CTGCAAGGTGGAAGACATCGCGCTCTCGGTGCTCGCCACGGTGATCGGCGCGCGGCCCGATCACGGCTGGACGCTGGTCGACGCCGGCTGGATGGCGCTGTCGCGCGACCGCGGCACCGCGAAGCAGGCGACCGACCAGGGCTACGGCGTGGTTTGCGACCTCGACGGCCGGCCGATCAGGGACCTCGTTGTGGTCGACACCAACCAGGAGCACGGCATCATCGCGCGTCGCGGCGGGGGTGGGGCGCCGCCGCTGCCGGTGGGCACGCGCGTTCGCATCCTGCCGAACCATGCCTGCGCGACGGCGGCCCAGCATCCCGCCTATCATGTGGTCGATGGCGACCGGCGCGTGCAGGCGTGCTGGAACCGCTTTTCGGGCTGGTAGTTGCGCCCGGACGCCGGATTCCCCCACGAGGTAACATATATGTTACTATAATTCCATCGTCGGCGTGCTGCCGCGATGCCGCCTTGAACAGGAGACCCCGCATGAACGAAGACCCGACCACGCCGCTCGCGCTGGCCGCCGACTGGGACCCCGCGCTGGCCCGCGCCTTCTTCGACTCCGTCGGCAAGACCGAGGTCGCGCCGGCCGGCACCGTGTTCTTCGCCGAGCAGCAGAAGGCGAACCGCCTGCTTTTCAAGCGCGACCGCATGTACCTGCTGCTCGAGGGCGTGGTGGGCCTGTCGTCGAACGGCCAGCCGCTCGGCCCGATCGAGGCCGGCGGCATCTTCGGCGAGATGGCAAGCATCAGCCACACGCCGCGCAGCGCCACCGCCACGGCCAAGGTCGATTGCCGGGTGATCGCGCTCGACGACAAGCAGTTCCAGCAGGCCCTGAAGGCGAAACCGGAGTTCGCGCTGATGCTGATGCACCTCATGGTGCTGCGCCTGCGCGAGGTGGTGGCGCAACTCGTCGAGCGCGACGTGGTGCCGGCCGAGGCGGCGGCGAAGGAGGCGGTGGTGTTCGAGCCGAAGGTGCTCGCGGAACTGAAACGCGAGCTGGCCAACGCAACGACGGAATCGCATGACGCGAAGAAGATCATCCTGCGCGAGGGCCAGGCCGGGGCGCTGATGTACGTGGTGCTGGAAGGGCGCGTCGCGATCCGCGTCGGCGGCGCGGTGGTCGAGCGCATCGGACCCGGCGGGGTGTTCGGCGAGATGGCGCTGCTCGATGCGGCGCCGCGTGCCGCGAGCGCGGTGGCGGAGGCGGACTGTTCGCTGCTCGCGATCGACCGGCCCACCTTCCTCGGGCTGATGACCTCGAAGCCGGCGTTCGGCATGACGCTGCTGACCGCCGCGGCCGAGCGCGCCGGCTACATGGCCGCGCGCCTGCGTTGACCAGGCCGCCCCGGGAGGCGGCCGGAGACGCGCAGATAAATCCCGTCGCTCCCGGCAAGCGCGCGTGCCCCGAGCCCGTTCAGGGTCCCGTCGACGCACGCCGGGAAAGCTGAATCCGGCAACCCCCTGTGCTACGCTCTCCGCCCATGGCCCGCTCGATGCGATACGGTGATTTCCTCGGGGCGATCCGGCTCAAGGAACGCCGCATCAGCTTCAACGACTTGGTGCGCGTCGTGGGCGAGCGCCCGAAGCGCGCCCGGTTGCGGGCGCTGGACGCCTGGCGGCTGATCGGGCCGTACTCCGGCTCGCGCCTCGCCGAGCAGGCGCGCGCGGTCCTGCCGATCGCCGCCTTCCTCGTCGTCTTCCAGCTGGTGGCGCTGCAGGCCGGCATCACCGGCGCGCAGAGCATCCTCTACGGCATCGTCGTCACCATCGCCGGACTGGCGCTGTTCATGGAAGGGGTGCGGCTCGGCCTGATGCCCTTTGCCGAGAACATCGGCCGCCTGATGCCGCAGCGCGCGCGCCTCTCGAGCGTGCTGGCGGTGGCCTTCACGCTCGGCGTGCTCGCCACGCTGGCGGAACCCGCGATCGGCGCGCTGCAGGCCGCCGGCGCGCTGACCGATGCGAAGCGCGCGCCGGTGCTCGCCGCCATGCTGACCACCCACGCCGACCTGCTGGTGATGGCCGTCGGCCTGGGCGTCGGTTTCGCGGTGCTGCTCGGCATCCTGCGCATGATGTACGGCTGGCGGCTGAAGACGCTGATCCTGATCACGCTCACGCCCTGCATCGGGCTCACGCTGCTGCTCGCCTCGGACCCGAAGCTCGCCTCGGTGGTGGGCCTCGCCTGGGACTGCGGCGCGGTGACCACCGGGCCGGTGACCGTGCCGCTGGTGCTGGCGATCGGCGTCGGCGTGGCGAGCGCGGCCGGGGACGAAGACAATCCGCTCTCCGGATTCGGCATCGTCACGCTGGCGTCCCTGTTCCCGGCGATCGCGGTGATGCTGCTTGCGCTGTGGGCCGGCGGCCTGCCCGAGGCCACGCCCGTGGTGGTCGAGGCGGCGCACCCGGCCTGGTACGAGGAAACGCCGTTCGCCGAAGCCCTCGGCGCGCTGCGCGCGATCCTGCCGCTGATCCTGTTCCTCTGGTTCCTGCTGCGCGTATGGCTGAAGGAGCCGCTGCGCGAGGCCTCGTTCATCGCCTACGGCATCGCGGTGGCCATTATCGGCATGCTGCTCTTCAGCCTCGGGCTCGCCTACGGCCTGAACCCGCTTGGCGAGCAGACTGGCACGCTGGTGCCGGCGGCCTTCGCCAACCACCCGGATTCGCCGCTCGCGCCGCTCTACGGTTACTGGCCCGGCATCGCCGTGGCGCTCGGCTTCGCTGCGGCGCTCGGGCTCGGCGCGACGATCGCCGAGCCGGCGCTCTCGGCCATGGGCATCACGGTGGAGACGCTCACCGAGGGCGCATTCCCGCGCAAGCTGCTGATCCGCACCGTCGCCATCGGCGTCGCGGCCGGGGTCTCGCTCGGGGTGGCGAAGATCGTCTTCGACCTGCAACTGGTGTGGCTGCTGCTGCCGGCCTACGCGGTGGCGCTCGGCATGACCATCGTGTCCAGCGAGGAGTACGTCAATCTCGCCTGGGACAGCGCCGGCGTGACCACCGGCCCGGTGACCGTGCCGCTGGTGCTGGCGCTCGGGCTGGGCCTGGGCAAGACGGTCGGCGTCGCCGAGGGCTTCGGCGTGCTGGCGATGGCCTCGGTGGGACCGATCGTCTCGGTGCTCGCCATCGGGCTGTGGATTTCGCTGCGCAAGCGCATGGCGCGCCGCGCGGCGGTGGTGGAGACGGAAGGGAGCGTGACGACATGAGCCGTGAACTGGTGGTGTTGACCGATGCGATGCTGATCACCTGCGTCGTGCAGCGCGGCATGGCCGACACCGTGGTCGACGCGGCGCTGCAGGCCGGGGTGCAGGGCGCGACGGTGTTCTACGCGCGCGGCACCGGCGTGCGCCAGCGCGCGCTCGGCGTGCTCGGGGTGACGGTGAGCGCGGAGAAGGAGGTCATCCTCTTCGTGGTCGCCAACGAGCAGGCCGACCTGATCTTCGAGCGGGTGTTCCTCGCCGGCAAGCTCGACACCCCCGGCATGGGCATGATGTACATGACCGGCATCGAGAAGATGGCGACCTTCGTGCCGCACGAGATCATCGAGCGCTTCGGCACCGCATGATCGAGCGCCACAAGCTGATCACCTGCATCCTGCCCTCGGGCCGCGCGCTCGAGGTGCTCGAGCTGCTGCGCGCGGAGTACGGCCTGCCGAGCGCCTACGCGCACCACGCGCGCGAGGTGACCTTCCGTCCCGGCGAGGACCTCGCCGACGAAAGCGAGCTGGTGACGGTGCTGGTGCCCGAGGCGCGCGCCGAGGAGATCTTCGAGGTGCTGCGCGCCACCCTTGCGCTCGACGCGCCGGGCAGCGGGCTGGTGATGATGGAACGCACCCGCCTCGCGCGGGCCTCCGCGGCCCCGACGGTGCCGGACGCCCCCGCGGCTTGATCCCGCGCAAACCGTCCCCCGGGGAGGGAGCGCCTATAATCATGGGGTTGGGCACTGCGGGCTGACCCCGCGGCCCGCCGGAACCTGCCGCCGCCGCGCCATGTCGCTGTTCGCACTCGGAATCAACCATCACACCGCCCCGCTCGAGGTGCGCGAGCGCGTGGTGTTTCACGTCGAGCGCCTGCGCGAGGCGCTGGCCGAGATCACGCGCGGGCCGGCGCGCGAGGCGGCGATCCTGTCGACCTGCAACCGCACCGAACTGTATCTCTCCGGCGACGAGGAACCCGCCGCCGCCGCCGCGTGGCTGTCGCACTACCACCGGCTCGAGCCCGGCGCGATCAGCGCCTACCTGTACACGCTGCCCCACGAGCAGGCGGTGCGGCACGCTTTCCGCGTCGCCTCGGGGCTGGATTCCATGGTGCTGGGCGAGCCGCAGATCCTCGGCCAGCTGAAGGACGCGGTGCGCGAGGCCGAGGCCGCCGGCACGCTCGGCACGGTGCTGCACAAGCTCTTCCAGCGTTCCTTCGCGGTGGCCAAGGAGGTGCGCAGCACCACCGAGATCGGCGCGAGCAGCGTGTCGATGGCCGCCGCCGCGGTGAAGCTCGCGGCGCGCATCTTCCCCAGCCTCTCGGAACAGAAGGTGCTGTTCATCGGCGCGGGCGAGATGATCGAGCTGTGCGCGACCCACTTCGCAGCGCAGAACCCGGCGCGCCTGACCGTGGCCAACCGCACGCTGGAGCGCGCGCAGGCGGTGGCGCACCGCTTCAACGGCCGGGCGATCGAGCTGCGGCTGCTCGGCGAGCACCTGCACGAGTACGACATCGTCGTCACCTGCACCGCCTCGTCGCTGCCGATCCTCGGCAAGGGCATGGTCGAGCGCGCACTGCGCGCGCGGCGGCACAACCCGATCTTCATGGTCGACCTCGCGGTGCCGCGCGACGTCGAGCTCGAGGTGGGCGAACTCGACGACGTGTTCCTCTACACGGTCGACGACCTCGCCGGCATCGTCTCGGCGAACCTCGACACGCGCCGCGCCGCGGTCGAGCAGGCCGAGGCCATCATCGAGACGCAGGTCGGCCAGTTCATGCACTGGATGGACACGCGCGAGAGCGTGCCGCTGATCCGCATGCTGCGCGACCAGGCCGACGGCGCGCGCCGCGCCGAACTCGAGCGCGCGGCGCGCCGCCTCGCGCGCGGCGAGGACCCGCAGCAGGTGCTCGAGGCCTTCTCGCAGGGCCTCACCAACAAGCTGATGCATGCGCCGACCCAGGCGCTGAACGCCTCCGCGGGCGAGGAGCGCCGGCGGCTGGCCGAGACCCTCGCGCGGCTCTTCGGCCTGCGCGGTTAGCGGTGCGCGCCCGCGTCCTCACGGCGGCGCCGTGAACCCGTCCCTGCGTTCCCGGCTGGAGAGCGTGGCGGCACGCCTCGAGGAGGTGGGCCGCCTGCTGGCGAGCGAGGACGCCACGCGCGACATGGACGCGTACCGGCGCCTGTCGCGCGAGCATTCCGAGTTGTCCGGCCTCGCGGAGCAGTACGGACGCTACTGCCAGGCCGAGCGCGACGCCGCCGAGGCGAAGGAGATGGCGGGCGATCCGGCGATGCGCAGCTTCGCCGAGGAGGAGCAGAAGGCGGCGCGCGAGGCGATGGCGGCGGTGGAACTCGAACTGCAGCGCTCGCTCCTGCCGCGCGACCCGAACGACGAGCGCAACATCTTCCTCGAAGTGCGTGCCGGCACCGGTGGCGACGAGTCGGCCCTGTTTGCCGGCGACCTGTTCCGCATGTACACGCGTTACGCCGAGCGCCACGGCTGGCAGATGGAGATCATCTCCGAGAGCCTCTCGGAGCTCGGCGGCTACAAGGAGGTGATCGCGCGCGTGGTCGGGCGCGGCGCCTACTCGCGGCTCAAGTTCGAGTCCGGCGGCCACCGCGTGCAGCGCGTGCCGGCCACCGAGGCGCAGGGCCGCATCCACACCTCGGCCTGCACCGTGGCGGTGCTGCCGGAAGCCGACGCCATCGACAACGTGGTGCTGAACCCCGCGGAGCTGCGCATCGACACCTACCGCGCCTCGGGCGCCGGCGGCCAGCACGTCAACAAGACCGACAGCGCGATCCGCATCACGCACCTGCCCACCGGCATCGTGGTGGAGTGCCAGGACTCGCGCTCGCAGCACAAGAACCGGGAGAAGGCGCTCGGCGTGCTCGCGGCGAAGATCCGCGACAAGCAGATGCGCGAACAGCAGGAAAAGACGGCCTCGACGCGCAAGAGCCTGATCGGCTCGGGCGACCGCTCGGAGCGGATCCGCACCTACAACTTCCCGCAGGGGCGGCTTTCCGACCACCGCATCAACCTGACGCTGTACAAGCTCGAGCGCATCATGGACGGCGAGCTCGACGAAGTGATCGACGCCCTGAGCGCCGAACTGCAGGCCGAGCAGCTCGCGCAGCTCGACACCGAGGCGGCCTGAGGCGCGTGCGCGCGGGCGAGGCGCTGGCCGCGGCCGCGGCCGCGGGCGTGGCGCCGCGGGAGGCGCGCCTGCTGCTTGCGCGCACGCTCGATTGCAGCGAAGCGAGCCTGATGGCGCACCCCGGGCGCGAACTGCCCGAAGCCGTCGAACGCCGCTTCACCGACCGGGCCTCGCGGCGCGCGCGGGGGGAACCGGTCGCCTACCTGCTTGGCGAGCGCGAGTTCTTCAGCCTGACGCTGGAAGTCGGTCCGGCGGTGCTGATCCCGCGACCCGAAACCGAGCTGCTGGTGGAGGCGACGCTGGCGCATCTCACGCAACCTGCGGCGGTGCTGGACCTCGGCACCGGCAGCGGCGCGATCGCCCTCGCCCTGAAGCAGGCATGCCCGGCGGCTCGCGTGGTGGCGGTCGATGCCAGCGCCGCGGCGCTCGAGGTGGCGCGACACAACGCCGCGCGCCACGGACTGGAGGTCGATTTCCGGGAAGGCGACTGGTTTGCGCCGGTGGCCGGCGAGCGGTTCGACCTGGTGGTGTCGAATCCGCCCTACATTGCCGAGGGCGACCCGCATTTCGGGCACGCGGACCTGCGCCATGAACCGCGCGCGGCGCTGGCCAGCGGCGTGGACGGGCTGGACGCGTTGCGCGCCATCATCGGCGCCGCGCCCGCACACTTGCGCCCCGGCGGCCGGCTCCTGCTGGAGCACGGCATGGGGCAGGACGGCGCGGTGCGGGTGTTGCTGGCGCGGGCCGGGTTCGGCACGCTGACTTCGCTGGCCGACGGGGCAGGCATTGCCCGGGTCGCGGCCGGGCGGGTAAAATCCTGAGTATCCCGCTCAACTATTGGAAAATCGCCATGGATGTCCAGGAACAGATCAAGCAACAGGTCACCGGCAACCCGGTCGTGCTCTACATGAAGGGCACGCCCCAGGCGCCGCAATGCGGCTTCTCCGCGCTCGCGATCCAGGTGCTGCAGGCGAGCGGCGTGCAGCAGGTCTTCACCGTCAACGTGCTGGAGAACCCGGCGATCCGCGAAGGCGTGAAACAGTATTCGAACTGGCCGACCGTGCCGCAGCTGTACGTCAACGGCGAGTTCGTGGGCGGCAGCGATATCATGCGTGAAATGTATGAGAGTGGTGAGTTGAAGACGGTTCTCGCTGGGGTTGTTAAGGCTTAACTGGCAGGTCGGCTACGAGGGGGGACGGTCCCCCCTCGTGCTCCAAACCGGATACGAGAGGGGCTGCGCCCCCCTCGTGCTTCCCCCGCGCAGAGGGGTCTGCGACCCCTCGTGCTCCCCGCTGCGCGCGGGGCCAATTTCCTGTTTCAGACGCCCGAGAGGCGGACGTTGGCCATGGTCAGGCGTTCGACGAGGATCTCGAGGAAGGCACGGTCGAAGTTGTGGCGGCAGGCCTCCGAGGCCTGCTCAAGCCCCGCGGTGGGCACCGAGATGATGGTGGCGTCGACCGCCACGCTGACGTCGGCCACGCGCATGCGCGCGGTCTTCGACAGGTAGGCCATCTCGCCAAAGGGCTCGCCGGCGCGCAGCATGTTGAGCAGCTTGCCCTTCTTGGTGACCTTCACCTGCCCCTCGGCAAGGATGCAGAAATCCTCGCCGACCTCGCCCTCGCGCATCAGCATCTCGCCGGCCTTCGCGGTGCGCCAGCGCGAAATGCGCGCCACCTCCCAGAGCTCGGCATCCGAGAAGTGCTCGAAGAAGGGCACGCCGCGCAGGGTCTCGAACTTGTCGGAATCGGGGAAGGCCTGCGTCGGGATCGCCGTCGCCTCGTCGCGGAACACCTCCGCGAGGTCGAGCGAGAACTCCTCCCACTGCGCGTAGCGCTGTGTCGCATCCTTGGCCATGGCGCGGCGCACGATGGCGTCGATCGCCGCCGGCACTTCCGGCCGGTAGGTCGAGGGCGGCGGCGGGTCGACATTGGTGATCTGGTAGATCAGGCTGAAGTTGTTGGAGGCCTGGAAAGGCAGCCTGCCGGTGAGCAGGTGGTACATCACCACACCGACGGAATAGATGTCGGTCTGGTGGTTGAGCGGCTGCTCCTTGACCTGCTCGGGCGACATGTAGGCCGGCGAACCGATGGCCGAGACCTGCGTCGTCTCGCCCGCCGCGAGCAGGGCGGCGCCGAAGTCGGTGATCTTCACGTCGGTGTCGCCGCTGTGCAGGATGTTCGCCGGCTTGATGTCGCGGTGCGTGACGCCCATCTTCTGCGCGTACTCGAGCGCGCGCGTGCACTTGAAGACGATCTCGACCAGTCGATCGAGCGGCAGCAGAGAATCCGGCCTGCAGAACTGCTCCAGCGTGCCGCCGTCGACGTACTCCATGACGATGTAGTGGGCGTCGTCCTCGGCCACCGCGTCGAAGATCTGGCAGATGTGCGGGTGCTGCAGCTTTCCCGAGAGCGAGGCCTCGGTGACGAACAGCTTGCGGAACAGCTTGCCGCGCTCCGGGTCGGTGAACGCGTCGTTGTAGACCAGCTTGACCGCGACGTCGCGCATGTTGAACGGGTCGTGGCAAAGGAAGACCTCGCTGGTCGCGCCTTCGCCCAGGCGTCGGGAGACCGCGTACTTGCCGATGCGCTCCGGGGGGCCGGCCATGGCGTCGCTCAGCCGCGCTTCGCGGCGCGACGGCGGGCCGGGGCGGTGAGCGCGCGGCGCGTGCGCGCCGCCGCGGCCCGCACCCGGGCAGGCGCCGTGCCGCCGCGATGCGCGCGTGCGCGCATCGAGCCCTCGGCGGTGAGCACCTTGAAGACGTCTGCGCCGATCGCGCGCGAGAACCCGCGCAGCACCTCGAGCGGCAGGCCGGCGAGGTCGCAGCCGGCGCCTTCCGCATGGCGCACCGCGCGCGCGACGACTTCATGGGCGTCGCGAAACGGCACGCCCTTGCGCACCAGGTAATCGGCGAGGTCGGTGGCCGTGGCAAAGCCCTCGCCGAGCGCCGCGCCCATGGCCTTGGCGTCCGGCTCGAGGCCCTTCACCAGCTCGGCAAAGATGGCGAGGGACTCGCGCACCGTGTCGACCGCGTCGAACAGCGGTTCCTTGTCTTCCTGGTTGTCCTTGTTGTACGCGAGCGGCTGCCCCTTCATCAGGGCGAGCAGGGCGACCAGGTCGCCGAACACGCGCCCGCTCTTGCCGCGCACCAGTTCCGGGACGTCCGGGTTGCGCTTCTGCGGCATGATCGACGAGCCGGTGCAGAAGCGGTCCGGCATGCGCACGAAGGCGAAGCGCGGATTGGCCCAAAGCACCAGTTCCTCGGCGAAGCGCGACAGATGCACCATGACGAGCGCGGCAAAGGCGCAGAACTCGATCGCGAAATCGCGGTCCGACACGGCATCGAGCGAGTTCTCGCACAGGCCCTCGAAGCCGAGCGCGCGCGCCACCTGTTCGCGGTTGATCGGGAAGGTGGTGCCGGCGAGCGCCGCGGCGCCGAGCGGCAGCCGGTTGGTGCGCGCGCGGCAGCCGGCGAGGCGCTCGCGGTCGCGCCCGAACATCTCGGCGTACGCCAGCAGGTGGTGGCCGAAGCTCACCGGCTGGGCGACCTGCAGGTGGGTGAACCCGGGCATCGCCAGCGCCGCGTGGCGCCCGGCCTGCGTGGCGAGGGCGCCGATCAATGCCGCAAGATGGCCGTCGATGCCGTCGATCTCCCCGCGCAGCCACAGCCGCACGTCGGTGGCAACCTGGTCGTTACGCGAGCGCCCGGTGTGCAGCCGCTTGCCCGCGCTGCCGACGAGCGCGGTCAGCCGCTGCTCGATGTTCAGGTGCACGTCCTCGGCGTCGATCGACCAGGCGAAGCGCCCGGCCTCGATCTCGGCGCGGATGCGCTTCAGGCCGCGCACGATGGCGGCGAGGTCGCGGCGCGAGAGCACGCCGCAGGACGCCAGCATGCGCGCGTGCGCCATCGAGCCCTCGATGTCGGCGAACGCCAGGCGGTGGTCGAAGCCAATCGAAGCGGTAAAGCGCTTGACGCGCTCGTCAACGGGTTCTGAAAAGCGTCCTGACCACGCCTTCGAATCGGCCTTCGCGCGCGCAGGCGCGCCGCGGGCGGCTCGGGGGGTGCGGGGCGGCCGCTTGGTTGCGGATCGGGCCATGGGGCATACTCGGTGCGCATCCGATGACGCAGGCTCGATTTCGATGCCGCCCGTCGTCGTTCCGGAACGCGGATTTGCGTGGCAAGTATAAGGCAAAACATGGACACGGTTGCCCTGCCGGATTTCCGCAATCTGGGGGTGATCGCGCGCGTGCTGGTCGCGGTCAATGCGCTCGCGTTCGCGGCCGTTCTGGCCGCCGGGCCGGACCTTGGCGGCAGCCTCGATCGCTTCGTGCGCGTCGCGGTCAGCCTCGAACCCGTGCTGCTCGCCAACGTCGTCGTGCTGGTGCTGCTCTCCCCGTTGTTGCGACGCTTGCCGTACGCGTGGGGCGCGCTCTGCGTGCTGGCGCTGGTGCTGCTGTGCACCGGGCTGGTCCATGCGGGCTTGGGCGCCGTCCAGCTCGACGGCGTGATCCCCCGCGGGCGGGCGCATGTGCTGCTGCTTGCGGCGCTCATGACCGGCGGCCTGCTCGGCTATTTTCACCTGTTCGCGCGGGCGCATTCGCCGGCGCTGGCGCAGGCGCGGCTGCAGGCGCTGCAGTCTCGCATCCGCCCGCACTTCCTGTTCAACAGCCTGAACGCGGTGCTGTCGCTGGTGCGCTCGGATCCGCGGCGGGCCGAGCGCGCGCTCCAGGACCTCGCCGACCTGTTCCGCACGCTGATGTCGGATGCGGGGCGACTGGCCCGTCTTGCCGACGAGATCGTGCTGCTCGAGCGCTATGCCAGCATCGAGCAGCTGCGCCTGGGCGAGCGCCTGCGCATCACCTGGGCGCTGGATGCCGCCCCCGATGACGCCGCCATGCCGCCGCTGGTGCTGCAGCCGCTGCTGGAGAATGCGGTTTACCATGGCGTCGAGCCGGCCACCGGGCCGGCGGACATCCTCGTGGAGGTCGAGTTGCGCGGCACGCGGCTCAGGGTACGCATCGAGAATCCGCACTGGCCGGACCATGTGCCGCACGCGGGCAACCGCATGGCGCTCGAGAACATCCGCGAGCGCCTGACGCTGTTCTTCGACGCGGAAGCGCACATCGAAACCCGCATCGAGCGCGGGCGCTACTGCACGCTGATCGAAATGCCCTACCGGCCGGTCGCGCCGGAGAAGACGGCATGACGCCGGTTGCGGTTTTCATCGCCGACGACGAGACGCCAGCGCGCAACCGCCTGCGCACGCTGCTCGAGGACATCATCGACACCGTACCGACGAACGTCGTCGGCGAAGCAAGGAACGGGCTGGAAGTGCTGGAACAGCTTCCCGGGAGCGGCGCGCGGGTGCTGCTGCTCGACATCGCGATGCCGGGCATGGACGGGCTCGAGGTGGCCCGCCACCTGGCGCGGCTGCCGCAGGCGCCGGCGGTGATCTTCATCACCGCGCACGACCGCCATGCGGTGGAAGCGTTCGAAGTGCACGCGCTCGACTTCCTCATGAAGCCGGTGCGCGCCACCCGCCTTGCCGAGGCCCTGCAGCGCGCGGCCGTGGCGGCGCCGACGCCGACCGCCACCCTCGCCGGGGCGGCGGCGCAGGCCGGCGCCGCCCCGCGCGGGCATTTTTCGCTCACCGAGCGCAACCGCATCCTGCTGGTGCCGGTGGCCGACGTCCTCTACCTGCGCGCCGAGCAGAAGTACGTCACCCTGCGCACGCACGAGCGCGAGCACCTGGTCGATGAATCGCTGGTGGCGCTGGAACGCGAGTTCGCGGAGCGCTTCGTGCGCATCCATCGGAACTGCCTGGTGGCGCGCGCCGCGGTGCGCGGCTTCGAGCGCTCGACGGGCGAGGGCAACGAGGAAGCGCACTGGGAAGTGCTCCTCGAGGGCGTGCCCGAGCGCTTGCCGGTCAGCCGGCGCCAGTGGGCGGCGGTGCGCGCCGAGGTGAAGTCGAAGCCCGCACGCGACTGAGCGCGGGGACTGCGGCGCCCGCACGCGGTGGGACTATGGCGCCCGCACGCGGGCGCGGGCCTCCTCGATGCGGCGCTCGAGGTAGCTCTGGTAGAAATCCGGCACGGTGAGGCCCACCAGGGGGGCGGCGAGCGTTTCGCCGCGCGCGCCGAGGAACAGCACGGTCGGCACGGTCCGCACGCCGCGCGCACGCGCCAGGGCCGACGGGGACACGCGCTGCCCCGAGAAATCGGCGAGGGTGCCCTGCGCGGTGACTTCGACCTCGACGATGCGCACGCGGTCGCGGCTCGCGGGGTCGGCCGCCATCGGCGCGAGGTAGTCGCGCCGCGCCTGCTCGCAGTACGGGCAGCCGTCCTGGGAGAAGAACACCGCCAGCGGCACGCGGGCGGACGCGGCTTCGCGCGCGTTTGCGCGCAGGTCCTGTGTGAGCGAAATCGCCGGCGCTGCGCGCTGCGCGGCGTCCTGCGCCAGCGCGCTCCATGAGAAAGCTTGCGCCAGCAGGCAGCCTAGAATGACAATGCGCAGCAAATGGCGACTCCAAAACCGAAAATGCCGGACCGCGTGGTGATTGCCACGCGGCGCAGCCGGCTCGCGCTCTGGCAGGCTGAGTACGTGAAAGCCCGGCTGGAAAAATTATATCCGGGCCTCGGGGTCGCGCTGCTGCCGATGTCGACGCGCGGCGACGAGATGCTCGAGACGCGACTCGACGCCGCGGGCGGCAAGGGCCTGTTCGTGAAGGAGCTCGAGACCGCGATGGCCGACGGCCGCGCCCAGCTGGCGGTGCACTCGATGAAGGATGTTCCGGTCGAGCTGCCCGAGGGCTTCGTGCTGGCGGCGATGCTCGCGCGCGAGGACCCGCGCGATGCCTTCGTTTCCTCGCGCTACGCGCGCCTCGCCGACCTGCCGCCGGGCGCGGTGCTCGGCACGGCGAGCCTGCGCCGCGGCGCGCAGGTCGCCGAACGGCACCCGGGCATCGAGGTGCGCACGGTGCGCGGCAATGTCGAGACGCGCCTCGCGAAGCTCGACCGCGGCGAATACGATGCCATGCTGCTCGCGGCCGCCGGCCTGCGGCGGCTCGGGCTCGAGGCGCGCATCCGCGGGCTGCTCGAACCCGGGGAGAGCCTGCCTGCGGCGGGACAGGGCGCGCTCGGCATCGAATGCCTGGCCTCGGCGCAGGCGATCCGCGAGCTGATCGCGCCGCTGGTGGACGCGGACACCGAGGCGTGCGTGCGCGCCGAGCGCGCCGTCAACCGCGCGCTCGGGGGAAACTGCGCCGTGCCGCTCGCGGCCTTCGCGGAAACCTGCGCGGACGGCCTGCGCCTGCGCGCGCTGGTCGCCTCGCCGGACGGGCGCGAGGTGGCGCGGGCGGAGGCGAGCGGCCCGCGCGCGCAGCCGGAACAACTCGGCAACGCCGTGGCCGAGGCGCTCGCGGCGCGCGGCGCGCGGGAGATCCTGGCGCGACTCGTCGTGCCGACGTGAGCGCCGGCGATTCGCCAGGCGCGGACGCGCGGCTTGCGGGCCGCGGCATCGTGCTCACCCGGCCCGAGGGCCTTGCCGACGGGCTCGCGACGCGCATCAGCGCCTCCGGCGGACGACCCCTGCTGTTTCCCGCGGTGCGCATCGAGGACCTGGCCGATGCTTCGCCGCTGCACGGCCTGATCGACCGGCTGGACGCCTTCGACCTCGCCGTCTTCATCAGTCCGAGCGCGGTCCACAAGGCGATGGCGCTCGTGCGCAGCCGTCGCGGCGAGCGTCCCTGGCCGCCGACGCTCGCGGTGGCGGCGATCGGGCGCGGCAGCCGGCGCGAACTCGAGCGACAGGGATTTCGCGAGGTGATCGCGCCGCCCGGGCATGCCGACAGCGAGGCCCTGCTTGCGCTGCCGGCACTGCAGGCGGTTGCCGGCCGCCAGGTCATCGTGTTTCGCGGCGAAGGCGGGCGCGAACTGCTCGGCGACACGCTGGTCGCGCGCGGCGCGCAGGTGAGTTATGCGGAGTGCTACCGGCGCACCCGCCCGGATGCGGACAGCGCGGCGCTGCTGGCGGCCTGGGCGCGCGGCGGCGTGCATGCGGTCGTCGTCAGCTCGACCGAAGGGCTCGGCAACGTCTACGACATGCTCGGCCGCCTCGGCCAGCAATGGTTGCGCGACACGCCGGTGTTCGTGCCGCATGCGCGGGTCGCAGAGGCGGCGCGCCAGCAGGGCATCCGCGAGGTCATCGTCGCCGAACCCGGGGAGGCGGAAACGCACGCCGCACTGGTTGCATACTTCGCCACCGGCAAGTAAAAAGGTTCGTATGGAATCCCGGGATTCGAATGACGCGAAATTGGCGGCGGAGCCGGCTGTGCCGGCGCCCGCCGAATCGGGCCAGGAAGGCCCGTCCGGCGCGCCGCAGGACGGCGATGCTGCGGCAGGCGCGCGTTCGCGTCCCGACAAGGCCCCTGCGGACCCCGGAACGGCCGCTGCAGGCCAGCGTGCCGGCGGCGGCACGCTCTGGCTGGTCGCGCTGATCGTCGTGCTCGCGGCCGGCGCGGGCTGGGCCTGGACCGATACGCGCACCCGCATCGCCGCGACGCAGGAGGAGCTTGCCCTGCGGCTGCGCGAGCTCGACGAGACGGCGCGCAGCACGCGCGCGCTCGCCGTGCGCGCGGACGAGGTGACCCGCGCGGCAGGCGAGCGCTTCACCGCGCTGGAGTCGAAACTTGCGGAGGCGCAGGCGCAGCAGCAGGCCGTCGAATCCCTCTACCAGGAACTCGCCCGCAACCGCGACGAGTGGCAGCTTGCCGAGATCGAGCAGATCGTCACCATCGCCTCGCACCAGCTCGAACTGTCGGCAAACGTGCGCGCTGCGCTGCTCGCGCTGCAGGTCGCCGAGGCGCGGCTGGCGCGCAGCGACCGGCCGCAGTTCGCCGCCGTGCGGCGCGCCATCGGCCGCGACATCGATCGCCTGAAGGCGCTGCCGGCGCTCGACGTGGCCGGCCTGAACCTGCGCCTCGAGCGCCTCGCGGCTGGCGTCGACCGCCTGCCCCTGCTGCACGACGAGCGGCTCGACAAGCCGGCGGTCCAGCCGCCGGCGGTGCAGGATGCGGCCGGATTCTTCACGCGCCTCGGCGCGGAACTGTGGTCCGAGCTGAAGCAGCTGGTGGTGATCCGCCGCATCGACGCGCCCGAGGCGCCCTTGCTCGCGCCCACGCAGGCCTACTTCCTACGCGAGAACCTGCGCCTGCGCCTGCTGAACGCGCGCCTCGCCCTGCTCAGCCGGGACGAAGCGGGTTACCGCGAAGACCTGCGGGTTGCCCAGGACTGGGTCAAGCGCTACTTCGACACCCAGGCCAAGGCCACCGGCGAGGCGCTCGCGCAGCTCGCCCAGCTTGCCGGTGTCGCGATCGGCACCGAGTTGCCCGGGATTGCCGAGACGCTGGACGCGGTGCGCGGCGCCCAGGTGCGGCGCGAACGCGGCTCGTGAGCGGCGCGCAGGGCATCCGATGAAGGGCCTGTTCTGGCTGCTTGCAGTCTTTGCGGCGGCGATCGCGCTTGCGCTCTCCGGTCGCTTCGATGCCGGCTACGTGCTGTTCGTGATCCCGCCCTGGCGGGTCGAGGTTTCGCTGCTGCTGTTCCTCGGCGGGCTGCTGGTCGCGTTCCTCGTGCTGTACGCGTTGCTGGGACTGGCGCGGCGGGTGCTGGCGATCCCGGTGGCGGTGCGCGGCTATCGCGACCGGCGCCGGCGCGACGCTGCGCACCGCGCCCTGTCCGAGGCCATGCAGGCGATGTTCGAAGGCCGCTACGCGCGCGCCTCGAAGGAGGCGCTGCGCGCGCATGAGGCCGGGGCCTCGCCCGGTCTCGCCGCCCTGATCGCGGCGCGGGCCGCGCACCAGTTGCGCAACTTCGAGCAACGCGATCACTGGCTCGAGGCGGCCGGCAAGGCCGGCGAGGCGATGCGCGCGGCGCGCAGCGTCACCCGCGCCGAGCTTGCGCTCGAGGAACGCGATTTCGCCACGGCGCGCGACGCCCTGCGGAGCCTGCACGATGCGGGCCCGAAGCACATCGCCACGTTGCGCATGCTGCTGCGCGCCGAACGCGGGGTCGGCAACTGGGAGGAAGTCGCGCGGCTTGCCGGGCAGCTCGCCAAGCGCGATTCGATCTCGCCCGCGGTGTCGGAGGAGTATCGCGTGCAGGCGCAGGTGGCGCTGCTGGAGCAGGACGCGGTCGATCGCAAGGCCTTCGAGCAGCGCTGGCGCGGCATCCCCGCCCGCGAGCAGACGCACCCGCGGGTCGCCGAGGCGGCCGCCAGGCTCGCCGGCACGCTCGGGCTGGTGGCGCTGGCACGCGAGGCGCTGGAGCGCGCCCTGGCCGCGGAGTGGAATACCGGGCTGGTGGCCCGGTACGGCGACCTGCCGGGGCTCGAGCCCGCGGCGCGCGTCGCCGAGGCGCGTGCGCGCATCGAACGCGCCGAGAAATGGCTGCGGGACCGGCCCGCGGACGCCGCCCTGCTCGGCAGCCTCGGCAGGCTGTGTGCCCACGCCGAGTTGTGGGGCAAGGCACAGAGTTACTTCGAGGCAAGCCTCGGCTACGAGGAATCGGCGGCCGCGCACCTGGAACTCGCGCGTCTCGCCGAGCGGCTGGGGCGGCAGGACGACGCCCAGGTGCACTTCCGGCGCGCCGCCGAACTGCACTGAACCCGGGGACGGATCGCCCCGCGCCTGCGGCGCGTGGACTTACCAGTCGCGCGGCGGCAGGAAGTCGGTGTACAGGCGCGCTTCCGGCGAGCCCGGCTCGGGCGCCCAGTCGTAGCGCCACGCGACGCGCGGCGGCAACGACATCAGGATCGATTCGGTCCGCCCGCCGGACTGCAGTCCAAACAGCGTGCCGCGGTCGTACACCAGGTTGAACTCGACGTAGCGGCCGCGCCGGTAGGCCTGGAAATCGCGCTCGCGCTCGCCATAGGCGCTCGCCCTGCGCCGCTCGAGGATGGGTTGGTAGGCGGGCAGGAAATGCTCGCCCACGGCGCGGGTCAGCGACCAGGAGAAATCGAAATCGCGGTCCGCAAGGTCGTCGAAGAACAGGCCGCCGATGCCGCGCGCCTCGCCGCGATGCCGGAGGAAGAAATAGCTGTCGCACCAGCGCTTGAACTTCGGGTGGTACTGCGCGCCGAAGGGCTCGAGGGCACGCCGGCAGGTGGCGTGGAAATGCGCAGCGTCTTCCTCGAAGCCGTAGTACGGGGTCAGGTCCATGCCGCCGCCGAACCACCAGATCGGCGCGCCCTCACCCTCCGGAGGCGTGGCGACGAACACGCGCACGTTCATGTGCACCGTCGGGCAATAGGGATTGCGCGGATGCAGCACCAGCGACACGCCCATGGCATCGAAGCCGCGGCCCGCGAGTTCGGGCCGCGAGGCGCTTGCGGAAGCCGGCAGGCGCGCGCCGCGCACGCGAGAGAAGTTCACGCCGCCGCGCTCGAACAGCGCGCCGTCCTCGATCACCCGGGTGAGTCCGCCGCCGCCCTCGGGGCGCGTCCAGGCGTCGCTGCGGAAGGCCTGCCCGTCGAGCGCCTCGAGCGCCGCGACGATGCGCGACTGCAGGTCGCGAAACGCGTGCTCGACCGCGTCGAGCGGCAGCGCGCCGGCCGGCGTCGTGGCGCCGCTCATGGGCCGCGCTTCAGCGCGCGATGGCCGAGGTCGGTGCGGAACTGCATGCCGTCGAAGCGCACCTGCTCCACGGTTTCGTAGGCACGCTGGCGCGCGATGCGGATCGAATCGCCGAGCGCGGTGACGCACAGCACGCGGCCTCCGCTGGTCAGCAGGGTGCCCCCGGCAAGACGGGTGCCGGCATGGAAGACATGGCAGTCGGGCGTGTTCCCGGGCAGGGCGGCGATGGGGTCGTCGCGTCGCGGCGCCTCCGGATAGCCCTGCGCCGCAAGCACCACGCCGAGGGCGGCGCGCCGGTCCCAGCGCGCTTCGGCGCGGTCCAGGGTGCCCTCGAGCGCGTGCTCGAGCAGGTCGAGCAGGTCGGATTTCAGGCGCAGCAGGATCGGCTGGGTTTCGGGGTCGCCCAGCCGGCAGTTGAATTCCAGTGTCTTCGGGTTGCCCGCGGCGTCGATCATCAGGCCGGCGTAGAGGAAACCGGTATACGGCGTGCCGTCCTTCACCATGCCCTCGACCGCAGGCTGGATGATTTCGCGCATCACGCGCGCGTGCAGTTCGGGCGTGACCACCGGGGCGGGCGAATAGGCGCCCATGCCGCCGGTGTTCGGCCCGCGGTCGCCGTCGAGCAGCCGCTTGTGGTCCTGGCTGGTGGCCAGGGCCAGCGCGTGCGCGCCGTCGCACATGACGATGAAGCTCGCTTCCTCGCCTTCGAGGAACTCCTCTATGACCACGCGCGCGCCCGCATCGCCGAGCCGGTTGCCCAGCAGCATGTCGTCGATGGCCGCATGCGCCGCCTCGACGCGATCGGCCACGACCACGCCCTTGCCGGCCGCCAGGCCGTCGGCCTTGATGACGATCGGCGCGCCCTGCGCGTCGATGTAACGGTGCGCCTCGGCCGCATCCGTGAAGGTCGCATGGCGCGCGGTGGGCAAGCCGTGGCGCAGCATGAACTGCTTGGCGAAGTCCTTCGAGGACTCGAGCCGGGCGGCCGCCTGCACCGGTCCGAAGATGCGCAGCTTCGCAGCCTGGAAGGCGTCCACCACGCCGGCGGCGAGCGGGGCCTCGGGGCCGACGACGGTGAGGTGAATGCCCTCGCGCCGCGCGAAGTCGACCAAGTCCGCGATCTCCGTGAGGGGCACGTTCTCGACGCCCGGTTCCACGGCCGTGCCGCCGTTGCCCGGTGCGACGAACACCTTCTGCACCCGCGGGCTGTGCGCGAGCTTCCAGGCCAGGGCGTGTTCGCGGCCGCCGGCGCCGATGACGAGGAGTTTCATGGTCTGACGGGTCCGAAGGCGAGGGCGTCGGGTCGACGCCGGCTCAGTGACGGAAATGCCGCATGCCGGTGAACACCATCGCAATCCCGTGTTCGTCCGCGGCGGCGATGACTTCCTCGTCGCGCACGCTGCCGCCGGGCTGGATGACGGCGGTGGCGCCCGATGCGACCACCACGTCGAGCCCGTCGCGGAAGGGAAAAAAGGCGTCCGAGGCGGCGACGCTGCCCGCGATCGACAGCCCCGCGGCCTGCGCCTTGATCGAGGCGATGCGCGCGCTGTCCAGCCGGCTCATCTGTCCGGCGCCGACGCCCACGGTCATGCCGTCGCGGCAATAGACGATGGCATTGGACTTCACGTACTTGGCCACGCGCCAGGCGAACAGCAGGTCCGCCCATTGCGCCTCGTCGGGCTGGCGCCTGGTGACCACCCGCATCGCCTCGCGCGCGACCGCGCCGGTGTCCGAGCCCTGCAGCAACAGGCCGCCGCCCACGCGTTTCAGGTCGTGCGCCTGCACCGCATGCACCAGCGGCACCTCGAGCACGCGCAGGTTCTGCTTGGCCGCGAGCACCTCGCGCGCCTCGGGCTCGAGGCGCGGCGCGATGACCACTTCGGCGAACTGTTCGCCGATCGCCTCGGCGGTGGCGCGATCGAGCGCGCGATTGAACGCGAGGATGCCGCCGAAGGCGGAGGTCGGGTCGGTCTTGAACGCCTTGCCGTAGGCCTCGAGCGTCGAGCCCGCAGTCGCCACGCCGCAGGGGTTGGCGTGCTTGACGATGACGCAGGCCGGCTCGACGAAGCTCTTCACGCACTCCCAGGCGGCATCCGCATCGGCGATGTTGTTGTACGAGAGCGGCTTGCCCTGGACCTGGCGATAGCCGGCGAGGCCGCCCTCGACGGGTTGCGCGTCGCGATAGAAGGCCGCGCTCTGGTGCGGGTTCTCGCCGTAGCGCAGGTCCTGCAGCTTGCGGAACTGCCGCGTCAGCACCTCTGGGTACTCGGCGCGGGTGCCGTCGGCGCCAAGCGCATGCAGGTAATCGGAAATCACGCCATCGTAGGCGGCGGTGTGCGCGAAGACCTTGCGCGCAAGCTCGAAGGCGAGCGGCGCCGGCACGCCGCCGTCGCTGCGCAGCGCCTCGAGCAGGCGGGGGTAGTCGAGCGGATCGACCAGCACCGCCGCGCCGCCGTGGTTCTTGGCCGCGGCACGCAGCATGGCCGGTCCGCCGATGTCGATGTTCTCGATGGCGTCTTCCAGGGAGCATTCCGGATCCGCGACCGTGGCCTGGAAGGGGTAGAGGTTCACCACCAGCAGGTCGATCGGCTCGATGCCTGCCGCGCGCAGCGCCTCCATGTGGGCCGGCGTGTCGCGCCGGGCCAGCAGGCCGCCGTGGATCCTCGGGTGCAGCGTCTTGACGCGACCGTCGAGCATCTCCGGAAACCCGGTGTGCGCGGACACCTCGGTGACCTGGATGCCTTCGCGCACCAGCAGTTGCGCCGTGCCGCCCGTGGACAACAGGGCCACGCCCATCGATTCCAGCGCGCGCGCGAGTTCCACGATCCCGGACTTGTCCGAGACGCTGAGCAGGGCGCGCCGAATCGTGATCATCGCGTCTGGGCTGCGCCGGAGGGGGTCAGCCCTTGATGCGCAGGAGCTGCATCTTCTTGCGCAGGGTGTTGCGGTTGATGCCGAGCATGTCCGCGGCGGTGGTCTGGTTGCCCTCGGCCTGGCGCAGCACGATCTCGATCATCGGCTTCTCGACGTTGCGCAACACCATGTCGTAGATCGCGGTGGGCCGCTCGCCGTCCATGTCGCGGAAGTAGCGCTCGAGCGAGCGGCGCACCGCGTCGGCGAGGTCGCTGTTGCGGCTCATGCGGCGCGACGTTCCGCAGCCTGGGCCACGGGCCTGGCGGAACAGCCGTCGTTTGCGGCGCGTGCCGGCAGGTCCTGCGCGAACCAGTCGACCACTGCGGCGCGTTGCGCGCGGGCGTCGAACAGGGCGTTCGCCGTGGCGCGCAGCACCTCGCCCCCGGGGAGCGCGTTCACCGTCCAGCCGATGTGCTTGCGCGCGATGCGCGCGCCGTGCTCTTCACCGTACAGGCCGTACAGGCCGTCGAGGTGCTCGAGGAGCACGTCGCGGATCTCGCCGCGCGTCGGCGGCGGCACGCGGCGATCCTCGGCGAGGAAGGCCTCGATCTCGCGAAAGATCCAGGGGCGTCCCTGTGCGGCGCGGCCGACCATGATGCCGTCCGCGCCGGTCAGCGCGAGCACCCGGCGCGCGTCCTCCGGCGTGCGGATGTCGCCGTTGGCAATGACCGGGATGCGCAAGCGCGTCTTGACCTCGGCGATGGTTCCGTATTCGGCATGGCCGCCGAACGCGCAGGCGCGGCTGCGGCCGTGAATGGTGAGCAACTGCACGCCTGCGTCCTCGGCCATGCGCGCGATGCGCACCGCGTTGCGGCGCGATGGATCCGGGCCGGTGCGGATCTTGAGCGTCACGGGCACCTCGACGGCCGCGACCACGGCCTCGAGGATGCGCGCGACCAGCGGTTCGTTCTCCAGCAACGCGGAACCGGCCGCGGTATTGCAGACCTTCTTCGCCGGGCAGCCCATGTTGATGTCGATGATCTGCGCGCCGAGCCCGACGTTGTGGCGCGCGGCGTCCGCCAGCAGCGCCGGATCGGCGCCCGCGATTTGCACCGAGATCGGGCCGGGTTCGCCATCGTGCGCCAGGCGCAGCCGCGACTTGCGCGAGCCGCGCAGCTCGGGCCGCGACGACACCATCTCGGACACTGCAAGCCCGGCGCCAAAGCGGCGCGCAAGCACGCGGAACGCGCGATCGGAGATGCCCGCCATCGGCGCGGCGAAAAGAGCGTTGCGCAGCACGTGTGTGCCGATTTTCATGCGGGCGCGGGGTTGGGCGAGACGAGAGGCGACCGATTCTATCCCGTTTGGAAAAGCTTGCCATGCGTTCGATCGCCCGAATCGCGGCGTCACTCGCGACGCGGGCTTACGCGGGAATGCTCAAGGAATCGCTGAAGATCCGAAAATCATGCGTCGCGCGAAGAAGCGCCGCGCGGGCGGCAGCACGTCGAGCGCGGCCATCGCGGCGCCGCGCAGCCAGGCCGCGCCCGGCAGGTCGATCGCGAAGCCGGTCACCAGGGCGTTGGTGAGGGCGATGGTTGCCGAGGCGTCGAGCCGGCGCCGGGCGGAAAAGCGAGCAAGCACCTCGTGCGCGCCGGGGTCCGCGTCATCCAATGTGCGCCACAGCCCGGCCAGGTCCCAGGCATCGCGCAGGCCGAGATTGAGCCCCTGTCCCGCGACCGGGTGCAGGGTCTGGGCGGCGTTGCCGATGTAGACGCAGCGCGGTTCGACGCGGGCCGCGCGCACCTGTTGCACGACCGGGTGCACCGAGCGCGCGCCGACCTGCGCCGGGACGCCGACGCCCGGACCGAAGGCGCGCGCGAGCGCCTCGAGGAAATCGGCATCGGAAAGCGCGGCCAGGTCCTGCGCCGCTTCCGGTGACGCGCTCCAGACGAGCGCGTGATCGCCGGCGAGCGGCAGCAGGGCAAGCGGTCCCTGCGCCGAGAACCGTTCGTACGCAGTCTGCGGGCCGGCGCCGCGCAGCGTCACGCGCGCGGTGAGCGCCGCGTGCGCGGGGCGGGGTGCGTGCTCCGGCGCAGGACTGCCTTCAGCGTGCACGACGCAGCGTGTCACGCACCCTCGTGTGGCGCCGTCCTGCAGGACCTGCAGGCTTGCGCCGGCGGGGTCGGTATGTGTCGAGACGATCTCGGCGCCTGCGCGCAGGTCGACGCCGGCCTGCGCGACGCGCGTGCCAAGTGCGGCGTCGAGGTCGGCGTAGGCGAGGACGTAGCCGAGGGCGGGAACCCCTGCATCCGCCGCGTCGAGCACCACGCGCCCCGGCGCGCCGGCCTGGGTGACGCGGATGGTTTCGATCGGTGCCGGCGAGAGCAGCGGCCAGACACCGACGCGCTCGAGGATCAGGCGACTTGCGTGCGAGAGCGCAATCGGACGGAAGCCCGCCGCGGGCGGCGTCCCCCGCGGGCGTCGTTCGATCAGGGTGACGCGACGCCCCGCGTCCTGCAATGCCAGCGCCAGCGTGCAGCCCACCGGGCCGCCGCCGGCCACCACGATATCCGTGTCTTCGATGGTCCCCGACGCGGCCTCAGTTGGCATCGCGCATCAGCGCTTCGATGTCCGCCACCGACTTCGGGGCCTCTGCGGTGAGGACCTCGCAGCCCGCGGCCGTGACCTGGACGTCGTCCTCGATGCGAATGCCGAGGTCGTGCAACGCCTCGGGCACGTCGGCCGCAGCGCGCACGTAAAGGCCCGGCTCCACGGTCAACGTCATGCCGGGGGCGAGCGCGCGCCACGCGCCCGCGACCTTGTAGTCGCCTGCGTCATGCACGTCCAGCCCAAGCCAGTGCCCGGTGCGATGCATGTAGAAGCGCTTGTAGCTTTCCTGCTCGAGCACGGCATCGAGCGTGCCGGCGAGCAGCCCGAGGTCGAGCATGCCCTGCGCGAGCACCTTCACCGCGGCCTCGTGCGGGTCGTTCCACAGCGCGCCGGGGCGGACCGCGGCGATCGCTGCCGCCTGCGCCGCGAGCACGATCTCGTAGGCCTCGCGCTGCGCGCCGGTGAACGTGCCGCTGACCGGAAAGGTGCGCGTGATGTCCGCCGCATACCCGTTCAGTTCACACCCGGCATCGATCAGCAGCAGGGTGTTCTCGCGCAGGCGCGCGTCGTTGTCGCGGTAATGCAGGATGCAGGCGTTCGTCCCGCCTGCCACGATCGGCCAGTAGGCCGGGAACTGCGCGCCCTGACGCCGGAATTCGTACAGCAGTTCCGCCTCGATCTCGTACTCGAAGCGCCCCGGGCGCGTCGCACGCATCGCGCGACGGTGCGCCTCGGCGGAGATCGCGCCGGCGCGCCGCATCAGGGCGGTTTCGTGGGCGTCCTTCACCAGCCGCATCTCGTCGAGCACCGCGCAGACATCCTGCAGCTGCGCCGGCGCGGCGACGCCGGTGCGCGCCTTGGCGCGCACTGCGTTCAGCCAGCCCATGGCGCGCGTGTCCCAGGCCGGGTTCGCGCCGACCGGGTACCAGAGCGCGCCGCGGTTCTCGAGCAGGGCCTCCATCTGCGCGTCCAGCGCTTCGCAGGGAAATGCGGCGTCGACTCCGAACTCGGCGCGCGCCCGCGCGGGTCCCCAGCGCACGCCGTCCCAGATCTCGCGTTCCGGGTGCCGGTCGCGGCAGAACAGCCAGGCCTGCGGCGTTGCGCCGCCCGTGACCACGAGCGTGGCCTCGGGTTCGGCGAAGCCCGTGAGGTAGTAGAAATAGCTGTCGTAGCGATACGGGAAGTGCGAATCGCGGTTGCGCACGCGCTCAGGCGCGGTGGGAATCAGCGCCACGCCGTCGCCGATTGCCAGCGCTAGGCGTGCGCGCCGCGCGGCGTGCACGGCACGCGCCGCATCGGCGAGCGGGGCGGTGCCCGGAAGCTCAGTCATCGTGTTCATCGGACTCCAGTGTTTCCAGCATTGTGGCCCATCGGGCGCAGCGCGCGTCGAGGGCGCGTTCGGCCTGCGCGGACAGGGCCTGCCAAGCGGCGTCGAACGCCGCGCGTTCCCCGCCCGGGCCGAGGTCGGCGCGGGCTTGCTCGCATTGTGCCAGCGCCTCGCGCGCCGCGAGCGCGGTGGCGAGCGCCGACTTGAGCCGCGCGCGCGGACTCGGCAGCCAGGCGGGCGGCTGGGCGAGCGAGGCTAGCCGTTCGCCGAGTTCGAGGACGCGGCGCCGCAGTTTCGGCAGCGCGCCGAGCCGCGGCGACTCAAGACCGCCCCAGACCAGGGGCCCGGCAAGCGCCAGCCAGAGACCGCGCAGCGCGGCCGTTTCCACGCCATCCGGCGCGAGCGCGGCGTCGATGGCGCCGGGGTCATGCGCCATGGGCGGTCCTCAGGTGGGCGTTCAGCGCGGCAAGGCGTTCCAGGGTGCCGACATCGTGCCAGGGGCCTGCGTACAGGCGCCCGCCGAGGCGGCCCTGCCGCGCAGCGGCGTGCAGTTGCGGCGCGAGCGGCGCTTTCTCCCCGGACCGGATATCCACGACCAGCATCGGATCGATGACGGCGATGCCGGCATAGGTGTGACGCGCGCCGTCTGTCGCACCGATCCGGTCGCCGCGAAGCATGAAATCGCCATCGGGTCGGTGCGGCGGATTCGGTACCAGGACCAGGTGCGCCAGGTCGTTCGCGAGATCCAGCCGCGTCAGGGGCGCAAGCTCGATCTCGCAGTACACGTCGCCATTCAGGAGCAGGAAGGGCGCAGGCCCGAGCAGTTCGCGCGCCGCGGCGAGGCCGCCGGCGGTCTCGAGCGCCTCCACTTCTTCGGAGAAGGCGATATCGAGTCCCGCGCCGTGCCGATTGCAGTACTCGCGGATCTGCCCGCCAAGGTGCGAGAGGTTGATGACGCAGGATCGAACCCCGGCGCGCGCAAGACGCTCGAGATGCCAGCCGAGCAGCGGCTTGCCGCCGGCCTCGACCAGGGGCTTCGGCACCCGGTCGGTCAGGGGCCGCAGGCGCTCGCCGCGACCCGCGGCGAGGATCATGGCCTTCATCGATTCAGGCGGGCGCGCCATCGGCGCCTGCGCGCTCCAGGATGCGCAGGACCGGGGCGAGCGCCGCGTAGCGTTTTGCCACGGCCCTAACATAGCCGAGGAAGCGTGGCGTGTCCGCGAGGTACGCGGGCTTGCCGTCGCGGTAGGCAAGACGCGCAAAGATGCCGAGCACCTTCAGGTGGCGTTGCATGCCCATCCACTCGGCGGCGCGGAAGAACTCTGCGAAATCCGCGTCGACCGGCAACCCCGCGGCGCGCGCCCGCTCCCAGTAGCGCACGCAGACATCGAGCACGCGGGATTCCTCCCAGCTGAGGAAGGCGTCGCGCATGAGCGAGATCACGTCGTAGCTGATCGGCCCGAGGACCGCATCCTGGAAATCGAGCACCCCGGGGTTGGGCTCGCAGACCATGAGGTTTCGCGGCATGTAGTCCCGGTGCACGAACACGACCGGCTGCGCCAACGCGCTGTCGATGAGTTTCGTGAACAGGGCCTCGAGGACGGTACGTTCCGCAGCGTCCGGCACGCAGCCCAGGTGGCGACCGAGGTACCACTCCGGGAAAAGGTCGAGTTCGCGCCGCAGCAGGGCCTTGTCAAAGGCGGGCAGCACGCCAGGGCGCGAGGCCCGCTGCCATTTCAGGAGCGCGCCGACCGCGTCGGCGAACAGCGCATCGGCGTTCGATTCGTTCAGGGCCGCGAGGAAGGTCGTGTTGCCGAGGTCGGTGAGCAGCAGGAAGCCCTGGTCGAGGTCCTTCTCAAGGACCTGCGGCGCATGCACGCCGGCCGCGCGCAACAGGCCCGCCACCTGCACGAACGGGCCGCAGTTTTCCTGCGCGGGCGGCGCATCCATGGCGATGCGCGTGCTGCCGTCCGCAAGGTGCACACGGAAGTAGCGCCTGAAGCTGGCGTCGGCCGAGGCGGGCGTGAGCGTGGTGCCGGACAGGCGCAACGGGCCCGCCAGCCAGTGTTCTAGCGCCAGGCGCCTGGAATCGACGGTGTCTTGCATCGGAAGGTGCGGAAATCCGCGCGAAGAAGACGCTCCGCGCAGGCTGCCTGTATCATTCGATTCTAGCACCCGGACCATTTCCCGACTCCGCCCATGCAGCCCCACAACGCGCGTGTTCGCGCAGCGCCCGGCACAGGCGCCGCACTGTTTGCAGTCCTGCTGTGGGCCGGCTGCGCGTGGGCGCAGGACAGCAGCGTCCAGAAGGGGCCGACCACCATCGATGCGCAGTCGATCGAGGGCATTTCGGACGTCGAAGTGCGCGCGCGCGGCTCGGTCGAACTGCGTCGCGACGAGACGACGGTGTTCAGCGAGCGGCTGCTCTACAACCAGGAATTCGGCCGCATTGACGCCGACGGCGGCGTGCGGCTGGAACTCGGCGGTGACCGCTTTTTCGGTCCGAGGCTGCGCTTCGACACCACCAACAACACCGGGGTGTTCGAGTCGCCCACCTACCTCCTGCAGCGCGGCCAGCCGGCGCGCGGCAGCGCCGATCGCATCGAGTTCCTCGGCAAGGACCTGCTCAAGCTGACGAAGTCGACCTTCACCACCTGCGCGCCAGGGCGCCCGGGCTGGATGCTCGAGATGGGCGAACTCGAGCTCGACTACGAGAAGAACGAGGGGCGCGTGAAGGACGCGAAGGTGCGCCTGCTCGACACCACCATCCTCGCGCTGCCCTTCGGCTCGTTTCCGCTCGAGAAGCAGAGGAAGAGCGGCTTCCTGACGCCGTCTTACTCGCACACCACGCTGCGCGGGGCGGAAGTGCGTGCGCCGTTCTACTGGAACATCGCGCCCGAGCAGGACGCGACGATCACGCCGGTGTACATGAGCAAGCGCGGCCTGCAGCTGAAGACGCAGTACCGTTACCTTGATCCGAAGTACCTCGGCAACCTGCAATTCGAGATCATGCCGGAAGACCAGCAGACGGGGCGCTCGAGAAGCGGGTTTTCGCTGCTGCATACGCACTATTTCTCTTCGCGTTTGTATGGCCAGCTCAATCTGAACAAGGTTTCGGACGATCGTTATTTCGTTGATCTTTCTAGCCAAGTAAACCAAGTGTCCACGGGGAACCTTCAGCAGAGTGCGTTCCTGCATCACTCGGCGCCGATTGCCGGTTTCGGCGTCAACAGTTCTATTCGGCTGCAGCGCTTTCAGACACTGCAGGATCCGACGGCGCCTATCGTCGGGCCATATTTCGCCCTGCCGCAACTGAATGTCACTGTGTCCCGGCAAGATATTGCTGGTCTCGCAGACGTAGGCCTGCCGGCTGAGTATGTGCGCTTTTCGCACGCCAGCCTCGTCGAAGGCTCGCGCGTGGCGTTCAACCCGACCGTCGGCGTGCCGCTGCTGACGCCGGGCGGTTTCCTGCGGTCGAATTTCGGCCTGCGCCACGTCAGCTACAAGCTTGATCGCACTGCGCCGGGGCAGACCGACAGCCCGAGTTACAGCGTGCCATGGATGAGCCTTGATGGCGGTCTGGTGTTCGAGCGGCCGGTGCGATGGTTCGGGCAGTCTCTGACCCAGACCTTCGAGCCACGCCTGTTCTACGTCCGCGCGCCTTTCAAGGACCAGAGCCGGATTCCGGTCTTCGATACCGGTCTGTCCGAATTCAATTACGCGCAGATTTTCACCGCGAACCGTTTTTCGGGCGGCGATCGGTTTGGAGACGCCAACGACCTGACGGCGGCGGTGACCTCCCGTGTCCTCGGGCGGGACGGGCAGGAGTCCTTCCGTGCCACGCTCGGACAGCGCTTCTACTTCGACGACGAGCGGGTCGCCCTGAACGCCACCACGCCGCTGCG
>DATCYZ010000090.1:0-8868 GCA_036526195.1 Burkholderiales bacterium | reverse complement strand
CGATCCAGTCCTGCCAGCGCTTGTTGTCCAGCAGCGCCGCCTGCGCGTAGAGGAACTGCTCCACGGCATGCTGGACGCCGTGACGGTCGACGCCTGCACCGCGGCGGTCCGCGCGCGCCCCCCGGCGCTCCACGGCCGGCGCCGCCTTCTTCGCCGGCGCCTTCTTCACCGCGGCCTTCTTCACGATTGTCTTTTTCGTTGCCATGTCAGCGTCCCGTTCCCATGAACTGCGACCAGGCCTTCATCTGGTTGCGCATCGGTGCTTCGGAGGTGCCCATGCCGGGCGCGCTCTCCACCCTCTCGCCCTTCTGGATGTCATGGCCGTGGTGGCGCGCGAAGCTCACCCAGTCACCGCCATCCGAGTTCAGCCCCTGCTGGCACTTCCAGAAGTTCTCCAGGTCGTCGGCATTCACCATGGTCGAGGGCGAGTTCACCAGGTTGTAGTAGGCAAGGGATCTTCTGTAGATCGCCTCGGGCGCCCCCTTCAGGCGGAAGTGCCAGATCTCGGTCAGCGTGCGGTCCACGCCGAGCGGGCGCACCGCGCGCAACTGCTGCAGCGGCGATTGCACCGACAGGCCCGGGTAGATCAGCACGTGGTGGATGTTCACGCCGAGGATCTCCTCGGTGCGCTTCTTGCCGTAGGCCTTGTGCATGACCTTCTCGTAAGCCAGCGTGTCCGGGTCCTTGGGCCGCAGCCCCATGTAGCCGGTGAGGATGCAATGCCCATTGGGGTAGTTCAGCGTCTGGAAGTTGTCCCACTTGTCGATGGTCACCGTCGCGAAGGCCGAGAGCATGTGGTACGACAGCGGCGCATGCCCGGTCTTCTTCGCGATCATCTTCTCGACCTCGTGCGCCGCGCGCCCGGTGGACTGGTGGGTCACCGAGGGATGCAGCGCGTCGAGCTGGTTCTCGAGGAAGATCTTCCAGTTCGAGCGCTGGATGACGCGAAAGCAGGTCGGCACCACCTCGACCTCGCCCTCGGGGGCGCGGTCGCACATGTCGTCGAAGGCGACGCGCGATTCGCCGAGGAATTCCTTCAGCGTCGGCCCGTCGGCGGCCAGGCTGGCGAAGACGAAGCCGCGGTAGTTCTCGACCCGTGCGGCGTGCTTCACATTGCAGTCCGGGTTGTCGCGGCCGAAACGCGTGCCCTTGTAGCCCGAGTCCATCATCGGGATGGTGCGCAGCTTGCCGTCGTGGTGGAAGGTCCACGCGTGGTACGAGCAGCGGAAGAACTCGCCGGTGTTGCCGTGGCGGTCGCCGCAGAGCATGTTGCCGCGGTGCGGGCAGCGGTTGTAGAGCACGTTCACCGTGCCGTCGGCGGCGCGCACCATCAGCATGGGCTGGCGGCCGACCTGCACCTGGTAGAAGTCCCCCGCCTTCGGCACCTGCGATTCGTGGCCGCAGTAGATCCACACCGTCTCGTGGATGCGGCGCATCTCCTCGTCGAAGATCGCGGGGTCGGAATAGACCTCGCGCCGCACCCGGTCGGGCTCGACCAGGGTGGAAAGGTTCGTCGTCTTCAGGTCCAGCATGGGGCAGTCTCCTTCAGGCGGCCTGCGCGGATTCGTCCGTCACCAGGTCGAGGTTGGTCTTCATCTGTTCCAGGGTCCAGCGCAGCATTTCGACGGCGGGGGCCGGAAGACCGGCCACCGCCGCCAGGTTCAAACGTTCCACCGTCGGCCACAGGCGCGCGAACAGGCGCTCGCCCTGCGCAGTGAGGGCAAGCCGGGTGATGCGCAGGTCGGCGGCATCCGACAGGCGCGTCACCCAGCCGGCGCGCACCATGCGCTCCACCGTGCGGCTCAGGGTGGTGCGGTCGATCGAGGACAGGTCGGCGAGTTCGCGCATCGACAGGCGCTGGCGCGCGTGCAGCGAGGCGAGCGCGCGCCATTCCGGGGCGCGCAGCCGGTAGCCGCGCAGCCGCCGCGCGAGTTGCCGGTCGCGCGCCTCGATCACCTGCGTCATCCAGAAGAACAGGTGCTGGTCGAGGGCGAAGGCCGGGCCGGTGGTTTTCGACATGGAATGCACCCTAGCGCGGAGTAGGTGCGTATGCAAGTATTCCGTGCGTCCAGCCGCGGGGTGGATCGCTCTGGGCACATGATGCGGCGCAACAAGGTTTCCCGTGCACTCGCACCCATCGCGCCTCGCCATGGCGCTTGCCAGCACGCGCAACATTGTCCATATTGCGCCTTCCCGCGACGCACGCGTTTCGCGCGTCGCGCCAATGAGGAGAGGACGATGAAACTCAAGCACACCGTACTGGCGATCGCGCTCGCCACCGCCGGCATCGCCGCGGCGCAGGCACAGACCGTCAAGATTGGCGTGGTGATGACCTACACCGGCGGCGGCGCCGAGTTCGGCCAGCAGGTCGACCGCGGCATGGAGATGTTCCAGAAGCTCAACCCGAACGCCTTCGCGCCCTACAAGATCGAGATCATCAAGCGCGACTCGAAGAACCCGGGCGGCGCGGACGCGAAGACCGCGGTGCAGGAACTGATCACCCAGGACAAGGTCGACATCCTCACCGGCTTCATCTATTCGCCGAACGCGATCGCCGCGGCGCCGCTTGCCACCGCGGCGAAGAAGCCGATGCTGATCATGAATGCCGGCACCGCCTGGATCACCAACCTGTCGCCGCAGATCGCGCGGGTGTCGTTCTCGATGTGGCACTCGGGCTTCGCCATGGGCGAGGCCGCCGCCAAGACGCTGAAGGCGAAGACCGCGGTGGTGGGCTTCTCCGACTTTCCGCCGGGCAAGGACAGCCTGGATGCGTTCAAGGCCGGCTTCGAGGGCGCCGGCGGCAAGGTGATCGACGAGATCCCGATGGGCTCGCCCGCCAAGGTGCCGGACTTCACGCCGTTCTTCCAGCGCGCCAAGGACAAGAAGCCCGACGTGTTCTTCGTCTTTGTGCCCGCGGGCGACCACGCGGTGGGCGTGGTCAAGACCTACGGCGCGCTCGGCATGAAGCAGGCCGGCATCAAGCTGATCGGCCCGGGCGACATCACCCAGGACAACAAGCTGCAGGCCATGGGCGACGCCGCGGTGGGCCTGGTCACCATGCACCACTACAACGCCGACCTCGACAACCCGGCCAACAAGCGCCTGGTCGCCGAGTGGAAGAAGGCCTACGGCGCCGATTCCACGCCGGACTTCATGGCGGTGCAGGGCTACGACGGCATGGCCGCCATCGCGCACGCGGTGCAGGCGACCAAGGGCAAGCCGGAGGCGGATGCGGTGCTCGCCGCCTGGAAGGGCTGGAAGTACGCCGACAGCCCGCGCGGGCCGATCATGATCGACGGCGCGACACGCGACATCGTCATGAACGCCTACCTCTCCGAACTGGTGAAGCAGGGCGGGCGCCTGGTGCAGAAGAACCTCGCCACCACGCCGGCGGTGAAGGACATGTGCAAGGAGATGAAGGTCGGCAAGTGCCAGTAAGTCGCCGCAAGGCGATCGCCTGACGGCCGCCGCGCGCGGGCCAGGGACCGCAGGGTCCCGCCCCCGTGCCCGGCGGCTTTTTCACGTCCCGTTCCAGGATTCCACATGGATCTCGCGAGCATCCTCCTCGGCGGCCTGGCCTCGGGCATGGTGCTGTTCATCGTCTCGGTGGGCCTGTCGGTCACCATGGGGCTGATGGGCTTCGTCAACCTCGCCCACGGCGGCTTCGCCATGCTCGGCGGCTACGTCATCGTCGTCGGCATGGGCGAGCTCGGCATGCCCTTCGGGGCCGCCCTGCTCGCCGGCTTCGTCCTCGTCGCCGCGCTGGCCGCGGTGCTCGAGCGGCTGTTCTACGCGCGGCTCTACGCCGCCTCGGAACTCGACCAGGTGCTGTTCACGATTGGTCTCGTGTTCGTCATGATCGCGCTGATCACCCTCGGCATCGGGCCGGAGACGCAGACGCTGACGCTGCCGGCCTGGCTGCGCGGCCAGACCGACCTCGGCTTCATGCAATACCGCACTTACAGCCTGGTGATCATCGTCTTCGGCACGGCTCTGATGCTCGCGCTCTGGCTCGGCTTCGAGCGCACCCGCTTCGGCGCCATGATCCGCGCCGCGGTGGACAACCGGCGCATGACGCAATCTCTCGGCATCGACGTCGGGCGATTGTTCACCATCACCTTCGCCTTCGGCTGCGGGCTGGCGGCGATCGGCGGCGGCCTCGGCGCCGAGATCCTCGGGCTCGACCCGCAGTACCCGCTGCGCTACCTCGCCTACTTCCTCATCGTCGTCGCCGTCGGTGGCCTCGGCCGCGTCACCGGGGTGTTCTTCGCCGCGCTGCTCATCGGATTACTGGATTTCGTGCTGAAGATCCACTTCCCGAAGGGCGGCACGATGTTCATCTATGCGCTGACGCTGATCCTGCTGCTGTGGCGGCCGCAGGGCATTTTCGGGAGACGCGCATGAGCGCCGTTCCCGGCGCCGCCGGCGCCGCGGCGGTCGCGGCGATCCGCGCGCGCCACCGGCTGCGCTGGTGGGAGCCGCTGCCCTGGCTCGCGGCGATCGCGGTGTTCTTCACCTTCCCGAACCACCTCGCCTTCGGCACCCAGTTGCTGGTGATGGTGCTCTTCGCGCTGTCGCTCGACCTGGTGCTCGGCTACGCCGGCATCGTCACGCTGGGCCACGCCGCCTTCTTCGGCGCCGGCGCCTACACCGTGGGCATGCTGGCGGCGCACGCCGGCTGGAACGAGCCGCTCTCCGGACTGGTGGCCGCCGCCGTGGTGGCGGGACTCATTGGCCTCGTCTCCGGCCTCGTGCTGCTGCGCACCCACGGGCTGACGCTGCTCATGTTGACGCTTTGCACCATGGCGCTGATCGAGGAAGGCGCCAACATGGGCTCGGCCTGGACCGGCGGCTTCGACGGCATGCCGGGCCTGTCGTTCAAGGCGGTGTTCGGCGTCTTCGCCTTCGACCCGCTCTACTTCCGCGTGCAGTACCTCTACACGCTCGCGGTGCTGCTGGGGGTGTTCGTCTTCGTGCGCATGCTGGTCTACTCCTCCTTCGGGCGCAGCCTCACCGGCATCCGCGAGAACCTGCTGCGCATGCACGCGGTGGGGGCGCCGGTGCGGCGCCGGCAGGTGGTCGCCTACGCCATCTCGGCGGCGCTCGCCGGCATCGCCGGAGGCCTGTTCACCCAGACCAACGCCTACGTGAACCTGTCGACGCTGGGCCTGGACCGCGCCGCCGGCGTGCTGATCATCCTGATCCTCGGCGGCTACGGCCGGCTCTACGGCGCCATCGTCGGCGCCGTGGTCTACCTGATGCTCGAGCACACGCTGGCGCGCGCCTACCCGACCGCCTGGCAGCTGGGCCTGGGCATCACGCTGATGGCGGTGGCGCTGTTCGCACGCAACGGCCTGATTGGGCTGGGCGACAAGTTCGCGCGCTGGCTCGCGCGCCGGCGCGCATGAGCGCGCCGCTCCTCGAAACCCGCGGCCTCGCGCGCAACTTCGGCGCGCTGGTGGTGGCGCGCGACATCGACTTCCGCCTCGAGCCCGGTGCGCGCCACGCGCTGATCGGCCCCAACGGCGCGGGCAAGACCACCTTCGTCAACCTGCTCACCGGCGCGCTCGCGCCGAGCGCCGGCAGCGTGCTGCTCGAGGGCACGGACGTCACCCGGTTGCCGCAGGCGGCGCGGGTGAAGCGCGGCATCGCGCGCACCTTCCAGATCAACCAGTTGTTCCGCGGCCTGCCGGTGCTGCAGAACGTCGCCATCGCGGTGGCCGAGCGGCGCGGCGTCGGCGGGCGCATGTTCCGCCCCGCCGGCCTGCGGCGCGACGTGATCGACGAGGCCATGGGCCTGCTCGAGAGAATGAAGCTCGCCGACGAGGCCGGGCGCACCATCTCGGAGCTGCCCTACGGCCGCCAGCGGCTGGTGGAACTCGCCATCGCCCTCGGCCTCGGGCCGCGGGTGCTGCTGCTCGACGAGCCCGCCGCCGGGGTGCCGAGCGCCGAGACCCACGTCATCCTGGACGCCATCGACGCCCTCTCCCCGGAGATCGGCGTGCTGATCATCGAGCACGACATGGACCTCGTGTTCCGCTTCGCGAAGAAGATCACCGTGCTGGTGCAGGGCGCGATCCTCGCCGAGGGCCCACCGGAGGAGATCGCCGCGCACCCCGAAGTGCGCGCGGTGTACCTCGGCACCGAGGCCGCCCATGGCTGAGCTGCTCGCGCTCGCCGGGGTCACCGCGGGCTACGGCGAGACCGTGGCGCTCGAGGGCGTCGATCTTGCGCTGGCCGAGGGCGAGAGCGTCTCGGTGATCGGCAGGAACGGCGTCGGCAAGTCGACCCTGCTCGCCACCCTGATGGGCCACACCACGCTGCATGCCGGCACGATTTCGCTCGCCGGCGCGCGCATCGAGCGCGAGCCGCCGCACCGGCGCGCGCAGGCGGGCCTGGGCTACGTGCCGCAGGAGCGCGAGATCTTTCCCTCGCTCACGGTGCGCGAGAACCTCGAGATGGCGATGCGCCCGGGTGCGTGGACCACAGAGCGCGTGTACGAGCTGTTCCCCAACCTGAAGGCGCGGCTGAAGAACGCCGGCAACCAGCTCTCCGGCGGCGAGCAGCAGATGCTGACCATCGCCCGCGCCCTGCTCACCAACCCGCGCCTGGTGCTGATGGACGAGCCCACCGAGGGCCTCGCCCCGGTGATCGTCGAGGCGCTGACCGGGGTGCTGGCGAAGCTGCGCGGGGAACTGGCGATCGTCCTGGTCGAGCAGAACAGCCGCGTCGCGCTGGGGTTTTCCGAGCGCACCGTGGTGATGGACCGGGGGCGCATCGTCTACGACGGGGCGTCTGCGGTGCTGCGCGAGGATCCGGAGCGGCTCGCGGGGCTGATCGCGGCGCAGTAGGGCCGTCCGGACGCCGGGGACGGCGCAACAGGACGCCGGAACCGGCGTTGTGGTAACATATATGTTACTATATGCCGGATTCCGGCGCCGGACCGGTCCTCAGTCGCGGTAGGAGGGGTCGATGCGGTCTAGCTTGCGCAGCAGGGCTGGCCACTCCATCACCCCATAGGGCCGGCGCGTCGCCGGCTGGTAGTTGTTCCAGGTCTCCTCCAGCACCGCCTGCGGCACGCTGCCGAGCTTCGCGCCCGTGGCCATGGCGGCGAGCTGGCTGCGGCAGGCGAGCTCGAGCCGGTGCATCCAGTTGAAGGCCTCGCCCACCGTGCGCCCGACCGTGAGCGCGCCGTGGTGGCGCAGGATCATCGCCTCGCGATCGCCGAGGTCGGCGCCGAGCGAGGCCTGCTCGGCGGTGTCGAGCACCACGCCCCGGTAGTCGTGGTAGCCGATCCTCAGGAAGCGCATCGCCGTCTGCGTGATCGGCAGCAGCCCGCACTCGAGCGCGGAGACCGCCATCGTCGCCCAGGTGTGGGTGTGGATCACGCAGCACACCTCGGGCCGCGCCACGTGCACCGCGCTGTGCACCACGTAGCCCGCCTTGTTGATGCCGTAGTCCAGGGGCCCGAAATCCGGCTTCGCGAGGATCCTGCCGTCGTGGTCCACCTTGATCAGGCTCGAGGCGCTGATCTCGTCGTAGAGCATGCCGTAGGGGTTGATCAGGAAGGCGTCTTCCTCCCCCGGCACGCGCGCCGAGATGTGGTTCGCCATCATGTCCGACATGCCGTAGAGCTCGACCAGCCGGTAGCAGGCGGCGAGGTCGATGCGGGTGCGCCACTCCGCGTCGCTGCACTGCGGGCGCATCGAGGGAATTGACCAGGGCGCGGACACGCGGCGCGCCTAGAACTGGTAGCGGCGCAGGCCGCCGTCCACCGGGATCACGGCGCCGGTGATGTAGCCGGCGAGCGGCGAGGCAAGGAAGCACACCAGCGCCGCGATGTCCTCCGGCTCGCCGTAG
This sequence comes from Burkholderiales bacterium, assembly GCA_036526195.1. Classification (GTDB taxonomy): domain Bacteria; phylum Pseudomonadota; class Gammaproteobacteria; order Burkholderiales; family SG8-39; genus DATCYZ01. The sequence continues at coordinate 1,008 of DATCYZ010000090.1, read as the reverse complement.
CGCGCCATCGGGATCTCGTTCTCCGCCTGCCATTTCCGGTACTCGGGCGTGTAGTTGCGCAGGATCTGCTCGGAGTGGATGCGCCCGGGCGGGATGCAGTTCACCGTGATGCCGTGCGGACCCACCATGCGCGACAGGCCCTTGGCCCAGCTGTGCAGGCCGGCCTTGGCGGCGAAGGCGCCGTTGACGTTGTCCGGCTCGCTCTTGCCCGTGATGTTGATGATGCGCCCCCACTTGCGCGCGACCATCGGGTCGATGAGCGCGTCGGCCAGCTGCCGCGGGCGATGGAAATTCAGCGTCATCGCCTCCTCCCACAGCGCCTCGTCGACGTGCAGGTCCTTGAAGGGACGCGAGCCGCCGGCGTTGTTGACGAGGATGTCCACGGCGCCGAGGCCCGCGGTGGCGGCCTGCGCGATGCGCTGCGCGGCGTCGGCCTGGTACAGGTCGGCCTCGATCAGCACCGGTTCCGCGCCGCCGCCGGCGACGATCTCTTTCGCGAGCGCGGCGAGCCTGTCCGCGCGCCGCGCGGTGAGCGCGAGGCGCACGCCTTCGGCGGCGAGCGCGAGCGCGATGCCCCGGCCGATGCCGGCGCTCGCGCCCGTGACCAGCGCGCCGCGTCCCTTCAGCTGGAGATCCATGCCACCCCCCGATGCCCGGAGGCGGACTCTAGCCGTTCGCCCCGGCGCGCGCCAGCTTCGTGCGCAGCCGCGGGTAGACCCGCGAGACGTTGCTGGAGAAGATCTTCTCGCGCGCCGCGGCGTCGAGGTCGGCGGCGCTGTCGATATAGCGTTTTGTGTCGTCGAAGTACTGCCCCGTCTCCGGGTCGATGCCGCGCACCGCGCCGACCATCTCGGAGGCGAACAGGATGTTCTCCGCCGGGATCACCTTGAGCAGCAGGTCGATGCCCGGCTGGTGGTAGACGCAGGTGTCGAAAAACACGTTCTTCAAGAGCAGCTCCTTGAGCGGCGGCCGCCCCATGTCCTGCGCGAGCCCGCGGTAGCGCCCCCA
>DATCYZ010000089.1:0-4409 GCA_036526195.1 Burkholderiales bacterium | reverse complement strand
GCTCGCCGGCTGCCAGCGCAGCCCGCCGAAGGCGCCGTCGATGCGGTCGGTGCCGTAGCCCAGCGTGAGGTCGAATTCGCCGAAGCGCTTGGAGGCGACGGCGTAGTAGGCGCTGAACAGGCCGGTGCCGCCGCCGACGTCCTGCCCACCCACGGCGATTTGCGGCCAGAACGGGCGCTCGTCGAGCAGGCGCAGCTTGGCGTCGAAGGATTTGTCCTTGTAGTCGCCGTAGTCGGTGCCGGGGCGGCCAGGAAAGCCCTCGACGTACTGGATGCGCGTGTAGCGGAACGACCCTTCGAGCCACGGCATTGCCGTGAGGCTCGACCAGATCGCGTGGTAGGGCCTGAGGAACGAATAGCCCGTGCGCCAGGTGCCGTCGGCCGAAAAGCGCGCATCGGGCATGCTGACGAGGCCGGTCTGGCCGGTGGCCGAAGGCAGCGCGAGCGGCTCCGCCGCCAGGGCGAGCGGCCCGGGGATGAGGAGCAGGAGAAGGAGCCTACGCATGTCCGGAAACGCGATCCAGAAAAAGAAAAGGCCCCGCGGGGGGCCTTTGCCTCGTCTCTTGCCGATCAGTGGTGCGTGGTGGTTTGGCTCGTGTCGTTCACCGCGGTGCCGATGACCGCGGCGCCGACGCCGATGGCGACCGCCGCGCCGACGCCGGCCGTGGGGGCGGCAGCCGCGGCCCCGGTGACCGCGCCCGAGGCGGCATTGGCTGCCGCGGCAGGCGTCACCGCCGCGGTGACCTGCGCCGCGGCGAGGTTGCTGAACGCGCTGCTCGCCGCCGCCGGCAGGGCCGCGGCCGAAATCGGCGCGGCCAGCGTCGACGCGCTCGCGATCGAGCCGATCGAGCCCTGGCCGAAGACGACCGTGCCGCCGGCGTTGGTGGCGCTCACCGCGCCGGAAATCACGTTGACGTAGGCCGGGTTCACCAGGGCGACCATGAAGTCGGTGCCGCGGATGCCGATGGTGGCCTGCGGGAAGCGCACCTGCACCACGGCGGGGTTGCGCGCGCCGACCACGCCGGAGATGAAGCGCAGCGCGCCGCGCAGGATGTCGAACACCGCGCGGTCGCCGCGCGGCTCGGCGGCGCGGTAGCGGAAGTCGGCAATCCTGAAGGTGGTGTTCTCGTTCAGCACCACCTGCTGCTGGTCGTCGAACTTGATGATGGCCTGCGCGCCGATGCCGGTGGAGATGGTCGCGCCGGAGATGATCTTCTGCTGCGGCAGCGCGGGGTTGTTGCCGACGCGCACGTCGCCCTTCACGTCGACGAGGGCGCCGGCGGCGAAGGCCTGCGCGCTCGCGAGGAGCGCGGCGGCGAAGACGCCAAGGATGCTGCGAACCTTAATCATGCTTTCCTCCCTGCTTTCTTCAAGCGCCGGGCCCCGGCCCGGCTGCTTGGCCCCATTCTACAGAGTCCGGCCCGGATCCTTGGTAAGTGCCTGCGCGCCCACCTTCCTGGCCCTGCCGTTGCGGAATTGCCCCAGCGGCAGCCCGAACCGGGCGATGCGCAGGTAGATCCACAGGTAAACCAGCACGAACCCCGCGGCGTAGGTCTGCAGGATCCAGGTCTCGTCCCAGAACAGGACCGCCGGCACGACGGTGAACACGTTGAGGGCAAGCAGGCACAGGGTGGTCACGGCGCCGCGCGCCACCGGGCGGGCACGCAGCTTCACGACGCGGCGATAGACCAGGGTATGCAGGTGCAGGCCGTCGGGGTCGGCGGGCGAGCGGCCGCGGACCCGGCGCCGGTACATCGAGTAGAGCGTCTCCCACACCGGGTGCCAGAGCGCGAGGAGCGCGAACCAGGGCGAGACTTCGGAGTTGCGGTGCACGAGGAGCACCGCGAGCGTGGCGATGGCGAAGCCGAGGAAGTACGCGCCGCCGTCCCCGGCGAAGATCAAGCCCCTGGGGAAGTTCCACACCAGGAAGCCGAGGGTCGCGCCCATGACGACGAGCGCGGCGCACAGGACGCGCTCGTCACTGGTTTGCCACGCCACCATGGCGATCGCGGCGAGGATCGCGGTGCCGATGGCGCCGGACAGCCCGTTCATGCCGTCGATGATGTTCGTCGCATGCGCGAAGCCGCCGATGGCGAAGAGCGTGAAGCCGAAGGCGAAGAGCTCGTACCGGAACAGGTAATCGTCGTACGGCAGGTCGAGGTCGGTGATGCGCGCATCCACGAGGAAGTAGGCGGTGGCGGCTGCGCCGAAGGCGAACAGGAGCCGGCTGTAGGGCGTGACTTTTCTCGTCAGGTCCTCGAGGAAGCCGCCGGTAAAGGCAGGCAGCGCGGCGAGGAGGAAAAGGAGCATCCAGGACGCTTCCGCCAGATCGAGCATCGCCGCGCCGGCGATCGCCCCCGCCATGATGCCGAAGCCGCCGATGCGCGGGACCGGGGTGCGGTGGACCTTGTGCAGTCCCGGGATCGTGTCGTCGATCGAGAGCTTCTCGTGCGCTTTACGCGAGAGGAGCAACCCCCAGCAGACGGCAAAGGAGGTCACAAGAGCGGCAAGCGCGGCGGAGAGCATGGTTAATGGAATGATAACAACCCACTATAGGGCCATAGTCCTCCCCGCGAGGGGAATCCCATGGCCCGGGGAGGCGGGGCTGACGATTCTTTACGCCTTCGGCGGCGTTCTCATAGGCGCGCGCGAGCGTGGTGAGCCTGGGCACTTTCGCCCTGGCGCCGAGGGCGCGGAGGAGTTCCTCGCGGGTGAAGGGGATGCGGCCACGAGAGAGGTGCTGGGAGAAGAAGGATTTGCAGTCGGCCATGCGGGCGCTGATTGTGCGGTGGGCCAACGGCCCGCCCGTGCGGCGGGCCAGCGCTACGCTCGCGATCCAGAATCCGGCCACTTACGCATGCGTCCCTGCCTGGAGCCCGACCTGCACAGGCCGGCCACGGCAAGGCTGACTTGCGGAGTCATCGGCCGATGCCGAAGTACTCGAATCCCAGGCCGCGCACCCGTTCAGGATCGTACTGATTGCGGCCGTCGAAGATGACCGGCGTGCGCATCAGCTTCCGGATCAATTCGAAATCCGGATTCCGGAACGACTTCCACTCCGTAACGAGGGCAAGCGCATCTGCCCTTGCCACCGCATCATCCTGTTTCGCCACCAGTGCGAGCTTCCCGCCGCTGAGCCAGTCGGCAGGTACGCTGCGCCGGACACTCTCGATCGCGATCGGATCATAGGCCTGCACGCGGGCGCCGGCACCGATCAGGCGTTCGATGAGCATCAGTGACGGGGCTTCCCGCACGTCGTCGGTGCCCGGCTTGAAGGCGAGCCCCCAGACCGCGATGGTGCTCACGGCAAGCTTCGCGCCGAAGCGCTCTCGTATCTTCTCGAACAGGCGCTGCCTCTGCGACTGATTGCGGGAAACCACCGCCTTGAGGACCTCCGGCACGACGCCGTTCTCCTCGGCCATGTGAACCAGCGCCCTCAGATCCTTCGGAAAGCAGGACCCGCCGTAGCCGCAGCCAGGGTAGAGAAAGGAATTGCCGATGCGGCTGTCGGAGCCGATGCCGCGCCGCACGTTCTCCACGTCCACGCCCAGCCGCTCGCACAGGTTGGCGATCTCGTTCATGAACGAGATGCGCGTCGCGAGCATCGCGTTGGCCGCATACTTCGTCAATTCGGCGTCGCGCACGCCCATCACCAGCAGGCGCTCGCGATTGCGGGTGAACGGCGCGTACAGCGCGCGCATCTGCTCGACTGCCGGCCCGCTTTCGGCGCCGATGATGACGCGTTCGGGCCGCATGAAATCGTTGACCGCATCGCCTTCCTTCAGGAACTCCGGGTTGCTTACGACTTCGACTCGCTGCTGGACGCCCCGGCGGGCGAGCTCTTCGGCGATGACCTTCCGCACCTGCTCGGCGGTGCCCACCGGGACAGTGGACTTGCTCACCACGACGCAATCCGTGCTGATACAGCACCCGATCTCGCGCGCCACATCCAGGACATGAGTCAGATCGGCGGAGCCGTCGCCGGCAGGAGGGGTGCCGACGGCGATGAAATGAAGGGCGCTGCCCGATACCGCTTCGGGCAGCGAGGCCGTGAACCGCAGGCGTCCCTCGCGTTGATTCGACGAGACGAGATCCGCAAGCCCGGGTTCGTGAAACGGGATCCGGCCGGCGAGCAGGGCCTCGATTTTCGCGGTGTCCCTGTCCATGCAGGTCACCGTGTTTCCCATCTCCGCGAAGCAGGCGCCCGTGACCAGGCCTACGTAACCAGTGCCGATGACGCTCAGCTTCATTCGCTCGCTCCAGGAAGTCGGAAACTATGCCTTGTAGTAGCCGCGGTACCACGCCACGAAGCGGGCGACGCCTGCTTCGACAGGCGTATTGGGACGGAAGTCCACCGCTTTCTCCAGCCTCGACACGTCGGCCACCGTCGCGGACACGTCGCCCGGCTGC
>DATCYZ010000088.1:0-5978 GCA_036526195.1 Burkholderiales bacterium | reverse complement strand
ACCTCGCCCTCGCGTTCGATCACGCCGCGCACCGCCAGCAGGCGGGCGCCGAGCAGCGCGCGACGCTGGCCTGCGGCCGCGGGGGTCGGGGGATCCGGATCGAACAGCCTGCGCCAGACGATGACGTTGATGCTCCCGGTTTCGTCTTCCAGCGTCACGAACACCACGCCGCTCGCGGTGTCAGGACGCTGACGGCAGGTCACCAGTCCGGCCACGGCGACGGCGCGGCCCTGCGGCAGCACCTGCAGCCCCGTGGCGGTAACCGTGCCGGGCAACCCGGGGCGCACGCGGAGCAGCGCGAGCGGATGCCGGCCCAGGGTCAGTCCGAGGCTGGCATAGTCGGCGACGATCTCCTCACCCTCCTCCGCCGCTGGCAGGACGAGTGGCGCTTCGCGCGAGGGCGCAGCCTGCAGCAATCCGGTCGACGACCGCACGCCGGCGACCTGCCAGTGCGCCTGCCGGCGATGGCCTGCCAGGCCGGCCAGCGCGCCGCCCGCAGCAAGGCTGCGCAGGCCGCGGGCGTCCAGCCGGGCGCGCTGCGCGAGGGCCTCGACGCTGTCGAACGCGCCTTGCGCGCGCGCCTCGACAATGCGTGCGGCGGTCGCCTCGGCCAACCCGCCGACCCGGCGCAGGCCGAGGCGCACGGCATCGCCTTCCAGGGTGCAGTCCCAGGCGCTCGCGGTGACGTCGGGCGGGCGCACCTCGACGCCGTGTCGGCGGGCGTCCTGCACCAGCTGCGCCGGCGCAGAGAAACCCATCGGCTGGCTGTTGAGCAGGGCGGCGAGGAACGCCGCCGGCTCGTGGCACTTGAGCCAGGCCGACACGTAGACCAGCAACGCAAAGCTCGCCGAGTGGGATTCCGGGAACCCGTACTCGCCGAACCCGAGGATCTGCCGATAGATGCCCTCGGCGAACTCGCGCCGGTAGCCGCGCGCCAGCATGCCGTTCACCAGCCGCGCCTCGAAATGCTCCAGCCCGCCGCGACGCTTCCAGGCCGCCATCGAGCGGCGCAGGTTGTCCGCGTCGCCGGGCGTGAAGCCCGCGGCGACCACGGCGAGCTGCATCACCTGTTCCTGGAAGATCGGCACGCCGAGCGTGCGCTCCAGCACCTGCCGGACCGCGTCGCTGGGGTAGCGCACCGGTTCCAGCCCCTGGCGGCGACGCAGATAAGGATGCACCATCCCGCCCTGGATCGGTCCGGGGCGCACGATGGCCACTTCGATCACCAGGTCGTAGAAATTGGCCGGCCGCAGGCGCGGCAGCATCGACATCTGTGCACGCGACTCGATCTGGAACACGCCCACGGTGTCCGCCTTGCAGATCATCGCGTAGGTGGCCGGATCCTCCGCAGGGATGTCGGTGATCGACAGCGGCGTGCCGCGCCGCGCCCCGGCCAGCTCGAGCGCGCGCCGGATCGCCGAGAGCATGCCGAGCGCCAGCACGTCGACCTTCAGCAGGCCGAGCGCCTCGAGGTCGTCCTTGTCCCACTGGATCACGGTGCGTTCCGGCATCGCGGCGTTCTCGACCGGCACCAGCTCGGAGAGCGGCCCCCGTGAAATGACGAAGCCGCCGACATGCTGCGAAAGGTGCCGCGGGAAGCCGATCAGGGCCGCGGTGAGTTCCAGCAGCCGCGCGATCACGGGACTCTCCGGATCCAGTCCCGCCTCGCGCACCTGCGCCGGCAAGCGGCTGCGGTCATCCCACCAGGCGAGCCCTTTCGAGAGCCGGTCGACCTGTTGTTCCGACAAGCCCAGCGCCCGGCCGACGTCGCGCACCGCGCTCTTGGGGCGGTAGCAGATCACAGTGGCGGCGAGCGCGGCGCGTTCGCGGCCGTACTTGGCATAGACGTACTGGATCACCTCCTCGCGCCGCTGGTGCTCGAAGTCGACGTCGATGTCCGGCGGTTCGCTGCGTTCCCGCGAGATGAAGCGTTCAAACAGCATCGTCATGCGCGCAGGATCGACCTCGGTGATGCCGAGCGCATGGCAGACCGCGGAATTCGCCGCCGAGCCGCGTCCCTGGCAGAGGATCCCCCGGCCACGCGCGAAGCGCACCAGGTCGTGCACCGTGAGGAAGAACGCCTCGTAGCGCAGTTCCGAGATCAGCGCGAGTTCGTGCTCGATGATCGAGCGGACCGCCTCCGGCACGCCCCCGGGAAAGCGCCAGGCGAGGCCCTCTTCCGTCAGGTGGCGCAGGCGCCCTTCCGGGGTGTCACCGGCCGGCACCAGTTCCTCGGGGTACTCGTAGCGCAGCGTGTCGAGGGAAAAGCGGCAGCGTTCGGCGATCGCCACCGTCTCGGCGAGCAATTCAGGCGGGTACAGTTGCGCCAGACGCATGCGCAGGCGCAGGTGCCGTTCCGCGTTCGACTGCAGCGCCCGGCCGCAGGCCGACACGGGACGCCCCAGGCGAATGGCGGTCAGCGTGTCCGCGAGCCGGCGGCGCGAACGCACATGCATGAGCGCCCCGCCGGCGGCGACCAGCGGGATCCCGGTCGTGGCGGCAAGCGCACGCAATCCGGAGAACTTCGCACGATCATCCGGGCCGCAGTGCAGTTCGGCCGCCAGCCAGATCGCGCCCGGGAAACGTGCCGCGAGCCGGCGTGCGGTGTCGACCCGCAGCCCGGCGTGCGGCACGAGGAGCGCCAGCGTGCCGCTGCCCCCGAGAAGATCGAGGTCGCCGTGCGACAGGCGGTACTGCCCCTTGCGCGCGCGCCGTCGCCCGGCGGTGATCAAGGCGGCAATCGCGCCATAGGCACAACGATCGGGCGCCAGCAACACGAGCGTCTCGCCGTCTTCGAGGCGAATTTCGCTGCCGATAATGAGCGCAAGCCCGCAGCGCCGGGCGGCCGCGTGCGCACGCACCACGCCGGCAAGCGAGCACTCATCCGTGAGCGCGAGCGCCGCGTAACCAAGCGCCGCGGCACGCTCGACCAGTTCCTCGGGGTGCGAGGCCCCGTGCAGGAAGGTGAAATTCGAACGACAGTGCAGCTCCGCATAGGCAGGAAGCCGCCGGGAGGGGTCGGAAGACATGGGTGTGCAGGACCGGGGCCACCCTCAGGCGAACAGGCCGTGCAGGTACCAGGCCCCGCCAGGATGGCGGAAGATCCAGAGGCACGCCGCGTTCGGGGCGCGCGCAATGAAATAGTCGCGTGTCACGTCCTCGCCATCCCACCACCCGGCTTCGATGCGCTCGGGGCCTGCCAGCAACTCGAGTGCGCCGTGTTCGGGGTCATGCGGCGCGCCGGCGACTTCCCTGAGCGCGCGCGGCGGCTCGAGAAGCCACAGGGGCCGCGGTCCCGGCGCCGGGAGGCCGCGCGCCGGGGCCTGCCCGGGTGCCAGCCTGCGCCAGGCCCGCTCCGGGCGATGGTCTTCCCGGGTCCCGAGTCCGTGGACGGCTTCGTTCCCGAGCCGTGCCTGCAGGCGTTCAATCAGCTGTCCGGCCGCCTCGGTGTCGATTCGTGCATCCCTGAACAGTCCCGTGGCGCTGCCGCCGAAGGGGACCCATGCACCGGCCCCGAGGCGGATCGTGTGCACCGGCGCGACAAGCGCGGAGGCGGCAAGACGTTCGCGCAGGAGCTGAAGCAGGCGGTCGGTGTCGCGTCCCGGGGATGCAAGTCCGACTTCAATCCGGCACGGCGGCACGCGTCGATGAAACAGGACAAGCTCGAACCTGCGCACGCCCGCCTGCTGCGCGACCAGCAGGCCTTCCAGTTGCAGGAGCAGGCGGCGGGCCGCGAACAACAGGCCTTCGGCATGCGTCACTTCAGCGGGCAGCTCGAGATTCGCGGAAAACCGTGCGGGCGGCGTGAAGAAGCGCCGCAGTTCGGGCGCGCGGCCGAACGCGCGATCAAGTGCGTCCGGCAGCCCCGGGCCGAAACGGCGCGCAAGCGCTGCCCGCGGCAGGGCGCGCAGGGCCCCCACCGTGCGCAGGCCGAGGGACTGGAGCAGCCTGCGCCCGTCCTGCGTGTCGCACACCAGCGTGGCCGGCACTTCGTCCAGCGCGTCGTCCAGTCCCGCACCGGGCTCGATCAGTCGCTCCGCCCCTGACCGTGCAAGCCAGCAGGCGCCGCTCGCTGTCGGGGCGGCCGCAAGCTGCGCGCCAAAGCCGAGGTCCCGGAGTCCGGCGCGCACCCGGGCCGCAAGCATCGGCAGTCCGCCGAAGAGCCGCAGACTGCCTTCGACTTCCGCCACAATGCCCTGTGTCGGCTCGATCGACACCCGCGGGGTGAAGCGGCACATCCATGCGCCGATCCCTTCGAGCGCCGTGTTCTCGTCGCTTGGCCTGCGCGTCCGCACGCGCAGCTGCGGGATCCGCACCCACGCCGCGGAGAGCGTCATGCCCGGATGCACGCCGAGGGCCTCAGCCTGCGGCGCGCACGCGAACACGGTCCCGGCCTCGGCGATCACCAGGGGCCTCGCCCCCGGCTCAGGCGAGGCATGCCCGCGCGACAGGATCTCGAGGGCGAAGTGCGGAAAGTGCAGGGCCAGCCAGTGCATGGACGGGTCTGTCGACGGGCAACGTGAGGGGGACGGCACGGGGCGCGCCGCGCCGCTTGAGGAAATGAACCTGCAGCCCGGCCGTACAGGGCTCGAGCTGCAGGCGCAGGCAGGCCGGGGAGGCTTCCTGCAGTGCTCCGGGCGGGCGGAACAGCACGGCAAGGCTCGCCCCCTGCGCGGCGGCCACGGCCAGCCGCTTCAGTTCGACGTAGCGAATCTCCGGCACCCAGGCCAAGAGCGCGCTGCAGGCGCCGGAGCGCAGGGCCTGCTCTGCCGCCCACAGCAGCGCCTGACGTGTTCCCGTGCGCACCAGGACGAGCGCGCGCAGGTCGATGTTGGCGCGCTCGAGCGCGGGCGCGAAGGGCGTGTGCGGCGGCGCCAGCCAGAGCTGCAGATGCGGGCGTTCCATTGCGGACAGCGCGGCGAGGGCCGGCAGCATGAGCTGCATCTCCCCCGTCCCCGGCACCGTCGCGTGGATCTCCGTCAGGGCGCCGGTGGGCCACCCGCCGCCCGGCAAGGCGCGGTCGAGCGATGCAAACCCGCTCGGCACGGTTGTCTCATCCGGCAATGCGGGGATGCCGCCGCGCCATACGGCATGGCGATGCAGGAGCCGCTCGAGGAGAGCGGGAACGGAGGTCACGGGATGGTCTCGGGGCAACGAATACTGTATTTTTATACAGTATCGTGGCGCCTGGCAATCCCTGATTTTCCGGGACCGGAAAACAAAAAAGCCCGACCCCTCTCGGGGTCGGGCTTTCTCGGTGAATGGCCTGGCGGTGACCTACTTTCGCATGCGCAATTGCACACTATCATCGGCGCGAACCCGTTTCACGGTCCTGTTCGGGATGGGAAGGCGTGGGTCCAGGTTGCTATGGCCGCCAGATTGGCCTTGAGCTCCTCGCGCTGCGACACAAAGGTCGCCTCGCGCTGAGCCGCGATTCGGATGAAGATGAATGGGAATGAAATTGCGCGCTTGATCCGTGTCGCAGGTCCGCCAAGGCGGTGCCTGCAGTGCGCACGGTTATAGGGTCAAGCCACACGGGCAATTAGTACGGGTTAGCTCAAGGCCTCACAGCCCTTGCACATCCCGCCTATCAACGTCCTGGTCTAGGACGACCCTTTAGGGAGATCAAGTCTCCGGGAAGTCTCATCTTGAGGCAAGTTTCCCGCTTAGATGCTTTCAGCGGTTATCTCTTCCGCACGTAGCTACCCGGCAATGCGACTGGCGTCACAACCGGTACACCAGCGGTGCGTCCACTCCGGTCCTCTCGTACTAGGAGCAGGCCCTCTCAAACTTCCAACGCCCACGGTAGATAGGGACCAAACTGTCTCACGACGTTCTAAACCCAGCTCACGTACCACTTTAAATGGCGAACAGCCATACCCTTGGGACCGGCTACAGCCCCAGGATGTGATGAGCCGACATCGAGGTGCCAAACCTCCCCGTCGATATGAACTCTTGGGGGAGATCAGCCTGTTATC
>DATCYZ010000087.1:0-8151 GCA_036526195.1 Burkholderiales bacterium | reverse complement strand
AGGTGCAGGCCCTGGTCGAGCGGGAGGTCATCGGGCAGTCGGTACACCGTGTGCGCCGGCACCACCGCCTGCTCGGCGAAGCCGCCCCAGCCGAGGACCGCGAGCACCCGGTCGCCCGCCTTGCAGGTGGTGACGCCGGCTCCGGTCTCCATCACGGTGCCGGTGATCTCGGTGCCCGGCACGAAGGGCAGGCTCGGCTTGTGCTGGTACTTGCCGGCGATCCACAGGCTGGTGGCGAAGGTGACGCTCGCGTACTCGACCGCGATGCGCACGCTCAGGGGCTGCAGGGCGGGCGGCTCGATGTCCTCGATCTTCAGGTCGTGGAAATCGCCGAACTGGTGGCAGACGATGGCTTTCATGAGGCGCTCCGGAGCGTGCAGGCGGCGACGCGAACAGTCCGCGCCGCGTCGCCTCGCGTCATTGTTTCAGAGAATGCCGGCGGCGCGCAGCCGTTCGATTTCCGCGTCCGATTTCCCGAGCAGGCCGCCGAGCACGTCGGCGTTGTGCTGGCCGAGCGTGGGCGGGGCGAGGCGGTACTCGACCGGCGTGGCCGACAGGCGCATCGGGCTCGCCACCACCGGCGTGCGGCTGCCGAGGGTGTTCTCCATGTCGACGCGCAGGCCGCGATGAATCACCTGCGGATCCTCGAAGACTTCCTTCATGCTGTTGATCGGGCCGCAGGGGACGGTGGCCGCCTCGAGCGCCTCGATCCATTCCTGCTTGCTGCGGGTGCGCATGATCTCGGCGACGATGGGGACCAGTTCGGCCCGGTGCAGGATGCGCTGCGGGTTGGTGGCGAAGCGCTGCTCTGCGGCCAGTTCCGGGCAGCCCGCCACCTTGCAGAAGCGCTGGAACTGCCCGTCGTTGCCGACCGCAAGGATGATGTGGCCGTCCGAGGTGGCGAACACCTCGTAGGGCACCACCTGCGGGTGGGCATTGCCCCAGCGCACCGGCAGCTTGCCCGAGACCAGGAAACCGACGATCTGGTTGGCGTTGAAGGCCACCATGGTGTCGAGCAGCGCGCAGTCGATGTACTGGCCTTGGCCGGTGCGCTCGCAGTGGGTGAGGGCGGCGCTGATCGCGAGGCTGGCGTACATGCCGGTGAGCACGTCGGTGATCGCGATGCCGACGCGCATCGGCCCGGCGCCGGGCTGGCCGTCGCGCTCGCCGGTGATCGACATCAGCCCGCCCATGCCCTGGAACACGTAGTCGTACCCCGGGCGCTTCGCGTTCGGGCCGTCCTGCCCGAAGCCGGTCACCGAGCAGTAGACGAGGCGCGGGTTGAGCGCCTTCAGGTCCTCCCACGCAAGGCCGTAGCGCTTCAGCGTGCCGACCTTGTAGTTCTCGATCAGCACGTCGCATTTCGCCGCGAGCTCGCGCACGATCGCCTGTCCCTCGGGCTTGCCGATGTCCAGGGTGATCGACTTCTTGTTGCGGTTGACCGAGGCGTAGTAGGCCGATTCCTTCGTGTCCTGTCCCTCGCCGTCGCGCAGCCAGGGCGGCCCCCAGCCGCGCGTGTCGTCGCCCGATCCGGGACGCTCGACCTTGATCACTTCCGCGCCGAGGTCGGCGAGGTTCTGTGCCGCCCAGGGGCCGGCCAGCACCCGCGACAGGTCGAGCACGCGAACGTGCGCGAGCGGTCCCGGCATCAGGCGACTTCCGCCACGCCGTTGGAGAGCACCACGATGTCGCGTTCGACCACCCGCGCGCGGTACTGGACCCGGTTGCCGGTCTTCCACATCTCGGTGCGGATCGTCTCGCCCGGGTACACCGGCGCGGAAAAGCGCACCGAGAGCGACTTCAGGCGCGCCGGGTCGTAGTCGCAGAAGGTGCGCAGGATCGCGTGCCCGGCGACGCCATAGGTGGCGAGGCCGTGCAGGATCGGGCGCGGGAACTTCGCGGCGGTCGCCACCGCGGGCTCCGCGTGCAGGGGGTTGTAGTCGCCCGAGAGCCGGTAGATGAGCGCCGCCTGCGGCAAGGTGGGCAGGTCGCAGGTTTTCTGCGGTTCGGACTCCGGCGTCTTCGGTGGCGCCGCCGGCGCCGGGTCGCCGCCCTTCGGGCCATTGCCCTCGCGCTCGCTGAAGCCGCCGTCGCCGCGCGCGAAGGTGAGCGATTCCACGGTGGCGAGCAGGGTGCCGGATGTCTGCTCGTACACCTTGCGTTCCTGCAGCAGCAGCGCGCCGCGGTCCTTGCCCTTGTCGACGATGGCCTTGATCTTCAGCTTGCCGACCACCGTGGCGGCCGCGGGCAGGGGCTGGTGCAGGATGATCGACTGCTCGCCGTGCAGCACGCGTACCCAGTCGATGCCGGTGTCGGGATCCTTCACCCAGAAGCCCGGGTAGCCGAGCACCGCGGCCATGGTCGGCAGCGCCTTCAGGGATTTCTCGTAGACGAAGGACAGTTGCCGCTCGTCCATCGGATCCGCGCCCAGGCCGACGCCGAGCGCATACAGGATGCTGTCCTTGTCGGTGTAGGTCTGGACGATGTCCGGGAAGGGGCGGTTTTTCAGGGCGGCGTAGTCGATCATCGGTGGCGTCAATAACTGTGAGGGGGCAGGTGAGCCAAATATATACTGTGGCGGTGACGCTGGCGCCGCGAATGCGGCGCCGGTTCGCAAGGACGTGGATCCGTCCCGGGAGACGGCAGGCGCCAGGGCACGCGACGTCACGGCACAGGGGCCGCCACGGGGGAGGGCTCCGTCAGGACCCGTCAGGCAGGCCGTGGTTTACGGCAAAAGGATTCCAATGATTGCCACGCACGCATCGTCGATGAATGCCGATCCATACGGGGAGGCGCTGCCGGAAGATCTCGCGGCCCAGGTGGCGGCGGTGGACCCGCAGCGCATCCTGCCGGAGCGCGTCGACCTCCTGTACCGGGGGGCGCCGGGGGCCATCGTGCTCAACCTGCTGGTGGCGGCCGTGGTCACGCTGGTGCTGGGCACGAACATCGCCACCGAGTCCATCGTGCAATGGTGGATTGCGCTCGCCGTCGTCGTGCTCGGGCGCGGGCTGCTCAACCGCGCCTATCGCAAGCGCAAGGTGCCGGATGATCCGAAATGGCTGCGCTGGTTCGCCATCGGCGCGATCAGCACGGGTGCGACCTGGGGCTTCGCCGGCAGCGTGTTCTTTCCCGCAGGCTCCGTCGAGGAACAGGTGTTCCTTGCGTTCATCCTGGCCGGCATTCTCACCGGCGCGATCGCGGTGTTTGCGCCGGTCTGGCAGGTCTACGCCCTGTTCGGCGTCGCGTTGATTATTCCGATCACCTACGTCTTCGCGGCCTTCGGCAGTGCCTTGTTCTTCAATATCGCCCTGCTGATGCCGGTCTTCCTGGCCGTCAACGTGAGCGCGGCCCGGCGCCTGTCCGGCGTGTTTTCCGAGGGGCTGCGATTGCGGCACGCGTTCAAGGGGCTGGCCGGCGAGTTTCGCGGCCTGAACATGCACCTCGAGTCCAGGCTGGATGAACTGGCGCAGGCCCATGCGCAGGTCGAGGCCTCCGGCCGGAAGCTTGCGCTCTACACAGAGCGCGCGCCGATCGCGGTGTTCGAGACCGACGAAACGGCCACTGTCATGGGGGTGAACCCCGCGGCGGAGCACATGTTCGGCTTCCCGGGCCCGGAACTCGAGGGCCGCAGCATGCTGCGCGCGCTGGTGGCGGCCGACGAACCGGGCCTGGACGCGGCGGTCTGGGAGACCTTCGTCCAGACCAAGGCGCCGCTGTCGGCCCTGCGGGTGCTCTGCACGCGACGCGACGGCATCAGCATCGCCTGCGAGTTCTCGCTCACGCCGCTGGTCAGCGCCGGCGGCGAACTGGTCTCGGTCATCGCGCAGTGCCAGGACGTCACGCAGCAAATCGAGGCGGAACGGGTCAAGCGCGAGTTCACCTCGACGCTGTCGCACGAGTTGCGCACGCCGCTCACCTCGATCATCGGCACGCTGCAACTGGTCAACTCCGGCGTCATGGGCGAGGTGGAGGCCGATGTCCTCGACCTGACGACGGTGGCCGAGCGCAACGGCCTGCGGCTGCTCGACATGATCAACGACATCCTGGACATCGAGAAGATCGAGTCCGGGCGCTTCGAGATGGAGTTCGCCGTGATCGATCTCGGTGCGCTGGTCCGCGAGGCCGTGGTCCTGAACCGTGCCTTCGCCGAGCGCGTCAAGGTAAGCCTGGAACTGCGCGGCGAACCGGCGCTGGTCCCGGTGCGGGCGGACCGCAAGCGGCTGCTCCAGGTGCTGACGAACCTGATCTCGAACGCCGCCAAGTTTTCGCCCGAGGGCGAAGCGGTGGAAGTCGAGTTGTTGCAGGCCGGGGCAACGGTGCGCGTCCAGGTGGAGGATCGCGGGCCCGGGATTCCGGAGAACTTCCGCGGCCGGATCTTCAGCCGCTTCGCGCAGGCCGAATCCGCCCTGACCCGCAAGAAGGGCGGCACCGGGCTCGGCCTCGCGATCAGCAAGCGCATGGTCGAGATGATGGACGGCAGCGTCGGCTTCGAGGATCGCCCCGGCGGCGGCACCATCTTCTTCATCGTGCTGCCGGTCGCGCCGGCCGGCGCCGGGCCTACTGCAGGATGACGTCGCGCAGGCCGACGCCGCTGCGACCGTACTCGATGGTGCGCCGAATGCGGTAGGCGTCGTCGTTGCCCGCGCTCGGCACGCGCGAGAGGTCGATCAGCTTCTGCGGGCGCAGCGGGTTGCCGGCGGCATCGCGCACCACCATGACCCGGGGCTGCAGGCGTTTTTCGGCTTCCTGGGAGATGACGATGCCGACCTCCCCGCTGCCGAGCTCCACCACGCTGCCGACCGGGAACGGGCCGACGCAGCGGATGAACTCCTCCACCAGGGTGGCGTGAAAGGTCTTGCCGCGCCAGCGGTGCAGCAGGCCGAGTACTTTCGACGGCGGCATCGGTTCGGCGTAGGGGCGCGCCCGCGTCATCGCGCTGTAGGTGTCGACCAGGGCGCTGCAGGCGGCGATGGTCGGGATCTCGGTGCCGCGCAGGCCTTTCGGGTAGCCCGAGCCGTCGAAGCGCTCGTGGTGCATGCTGGCAAGGTGGGCGACCTCCGGACCGAGGCCCTTGGTCGCGGTGATCTGCTCGACGCCCTGCTGAACGTGCAGGCGCACCAGCGCCTGTTCGTCCGGGCTCAGGACGCCCTTCTTCATGACGAGTTCATTCGGCACCCGTGCCATGGCGACGTCCTGCAGCAGGCCGACCAGGCCGGCGCGCTCGATGTCGGCGCGTTCCATGCCGAGGAAGCGGGTGAACATGATCATGTAGACCGAGCTGTGCATCGCGCGATCCACGAGGTACTCGGCGCCTTCGCGCATCACCGACAGCAGCGCCACGGCATGCGGATTGCGCAGCACGCTTTCGGTGACCTTCGTGACTTCGGTCTTCAGGGCGGCCGCATCGACGCTGCGCCCGGCCACGCTGGACTTCAGCGCCGCGGTGATGACCAGTTCGCTGCTGGCAAACACGTCGCGCGCCGGGGCAAGCTCGCGCTCGATCGGGACGGATTCCTTGTAGACCGCCTTGTGCACGCCCTTGAGGGGCGGCGGCGGCGCCGCGGTGCCCTCGGCGGTCGTCTGATCCTGGTCCAGGTCGATCTGCACCGTGGTGCAGAACTTGCGCAGCGCCTGCAGCTGCGCGTCGCTGCGCAGGTGGAAGCCCTGATAGGCAAAGGGCGTGCCTTCCCACTCGCGGTCGAGCGCGGCCACGTACATGCCGAACTCCAGTTCGCTTACCGGAATTTGCTTTCGCTGCATGGATCCAGTTTGGTTGGTTTGAAAGGGCCGGGCCACCCGTCCATCCGACCGGAGGGCGCGCGCCGAGGGCTATTGCACCATAACTCGCCGTTCCGGATCGGAAGAATCTGTGCGGTTTTGCACAGGTTCTGCGCGGATCGTCAGATGACGCCGTCGCGCCGCAGCGTTTCGAGGCGCCCGGCCCCGAGCCCGAGGCGTTGCGCAAGCACGTCGTCGGTATGCTGGCCCGGACCGGGCGCGGGTTGCGCATGGTCCGCGCCCGAGCGGCTGAAGCGCAGCGGAAACCCGGCGGCCGCGACCGTGGTGGGCGTGCCGTCCGGCAGCGCCAGCGACCGGACCATGTCGCGCGCCCTGAGGTGCGGCCAGGCGACCAGGTCCGCGGCGTCACGCACCGGGCTGCAGGCGACGTCGTGCCGGGCGAGCAGGGCGACCAGCTCGGCCGTGGCGAAGCCGGCCGCCCAGTCGCCGACGATGCGATCGACCGCCGCATTGTTCGCGATGCGCCAGCCGACCTGCATCATGTCCGGATCGTCCTTCAGGTCCGTGCGGCCCATGGCCTCGAGCAGGCTGCACCATTCGGCGTGGGTGGCCGCGCCGATCGCCACCCAGCCGTCGCGCGTGGCGTAGGCGTTGAAGGGCGAGAAGCGCATGATGCGGTTGCCCTGGCGCGGGTCGAGGCCGAGTTCGGCGTAGCAGTCGATCGGCTCGTCGAGGATCTGCGAGAACAGGCAATCGGTCATCGACACGTCGATCGCCTGCCCGAGGCCGCTTGTCTCGCGCTCCTTCAGCGCGGCAACGATGCCGAGCGCCGCATAGGACCCGGCGATGCAGTCCGAGAGCGGCGAACCGGCCTTCATCGGCGGGCCGTCGGGCGCGCCGGTCATGGCCATCAGCCCGGCGGCGGCCTGCACCATCAGGTCGTAGGCCTTCAGGTCGCGGTCCGGGCCGCTCGCGCCGTAGCCGGTGAGCGAGCAATGCACCAGCCGCGGGTTGCGCGCGCGCAGGGTCGCATCATCCGCGCCGAGCCGCGCGGCGACCCCGGGACGGAAATTCTCGACCACGACGTCCGCGCCTGCGGCGAGGTCCTGCAGCAGGCGCCGCCCCTCGGGGTGCTTCAAGTTCAGCGTGATCGCCTTCTTGCCGCGGGCGCGCTTCAGGTAGGCGATGCCGAAGTCCTGCGGCGTGCGGCGCGAGAGGGACACGCCCTGCGGCCCCACCAGCGGCGGGGCGAAGGCGGTGGGGTCCCCGGTGCCCGGGTCGTCGATCTTGATGACCTCGGCGCCCATCCCGGCGAGCAGCAGCGTGCCGTACGGACCCGAGAGGAAGCGCGTCAGGTCCAGCACCAGCACGCCGGCCAGCGGGCCGCCGCCCCGGGTGGCGGGCGCGCCGCTCATGCGGCCTCGCCCGGTCCGCCGGGCTCAGTCCGGTTCAAGCTGCGTCCCGGCCCAGACCTTCAGCGTCTGCTCGAGCGCCTGCGCGGCGCGCTCGCCGATCTCCGCGTCGCTGAGCGAGCTCAGCGGGTGGTCGATCACCACGGGCTTGAGCCCGGTCATGCCCAGCGCGGCGCGCTGCACCTTCGCTTCGTGCAGGAACGTCGTGGTCACGATCACCGCGGTCGGCATGCCGAGCGACTCGAGACTGATGCCGTCATGCATACAGCACGACGTGCACGAGCCTCAGTCGCCGATGGCGGTGACCGCGATGTCGTTTTCCGCGCGGATCTTCTCGATCAGCGCCGGATCGGCGAAGCGCGAGAAGCTTTCCTTGCGGTAGTAGGTCACCGAGGCGAGCGGATGCTCCGCCTGCAGCCTGTCGCGCAGCGCGCGCAACAGCTTGTTGGCGTTCCACTTGGTGTTGTCGAGGATGCCAAGGCGCAGTCCGTCGAGCGACTTCACGCGCGCCGCGATGTCCTGCGGCTCGGCGCCGACGACGCCGCGCGGGTCGTAGACCGCCACGCGGCGGTCCGTGTCTGCCATGTTGCCCATGCGAGTTCTCCTGGTGCGGGGGAAGGGGTCAGAGATAACAGGTGCCGTCGACGCAGCGCGGGCCAGCGTCGCGGCGCGCCGCGGCGACGCCGGGGCGCTCGACCTCGCGCAGCACGGGCGAGGTCATGTGCCCCCAG
The DNA here is from genome assembly GCA_036526195.1 of Burkholderiales bacterium. Taxonomy (GTDB): domain Bacteria; phylum Pseudomonadota; class Gammaproteobacteria; order Burkholderiales; family SG8-39; genus DATCYZ01. The sequence continues at coordinate 269 of DATCYZ010000087.1, read as the reverse complement.
CCCGGGATGAAGGCCGAGAAGCGTCCGGCCTCGCCGCCGATGACGAAGAGATGGATGTTGTCCGCGCTCGGCACCACCGGGATGCGCGAATCGAGCTCGCGGCCGTACCACACCGGCAGGCTGCGGTTGTAGACCTTGCCGTAGCGGTGGTTGAAGGCGACCTGCCCGAAGGTATTGTGCGCGTTGGTCCACAGATACTGGCGGATGTCGTGGCGCTTCCAGCCGTGCTTCTTGATGGTGGTGGCGTGTTCCGGCCCGAGCACCACCGC
>DATCYZ010000086.1:0-21260 GCA_036526195.1 Burkholderiales bacterium | reverse complement strand
ACACCGGCGGCGAAGACGCGAACTCGCATCATCGGGCGCGCAGGTCCCCGCCCGGTTCGGCCACGGTGCGCACATAGGGCGCAACGCCCTGCAGCGTCACCCTCGGCGAGTAGCCCTGGTGCGCCAGCAGGTAGTCGCTGGTGGCCCCCGGCAGCGGCGCGGGCGTGGCGGACGCCGCAATCGGCCGGGTCGCGCGCACCGGCGCGGCGGCGACCACCGATTTCGCCGGGACAGCCGCGATCGGCGCGGCCGGCGCCGGGTCCAGCGCCGGCATGAAGGCCAGCCAGCCGACCAGGCCGACGGCGGCCACGCCTGCCGCGGCGGACCATGCGTACCGTGCCGGCCCGCGCGTGTCCCTTGCGGGCGTTGCCGCATGGGCCACCGGCGCAAGGACCGTCGGTTCGGCATCGAGGCGTTCGACGACGCGCGCGGCGAACCCGGGCGAGAGGACCCGCAGGTCGCGCATCGCATCGCTGATCAGCTGGTAGCGCCGCCAGCACTCGCGTGCTTCGCCCTCCTCGCGCAGGCCGGCAAGCACGGCATCGACCTCGTGGGCTTCGAGTTCACCGTCGACGAATGCAGAGACCCTGGTCTTCATGGCATCACCACCTTTTGTCTGCGGACGTGTCCAGCAGGGGCTTGAGCTGTTCCGAAATTGCTTCGCGCGCCCGGAAGATGCGCGATCGAACCGTGCCGATCGGGCAGTCCATGATGCGCGCGATGTCCTCGTAACTCATGCCTTCCATCTCGCGCAACTGGATGGCGGTGCGCAGTTCCTCCGGCAGCCCGGCCATCGTGGCATTCACGGTCTGTGCGATCTCCTTGGACAGGAGCAGGCTCTCCGGCGTGTTGAGGTCCTGGAGCGATGTCCCGTCCTCGCGACTCTCGGCGTCCTCGACATCCAGTTCGGTCGAAGTCGGCGCACGCCGTCCGAGCGATGCCAGATGGTTCTTTGCCGTGTTGATGCCGATGCGATAGAGCCATGTGTAGAACGCGCTTTCATTCCGGAACGCCGACAGCGCCCGGTATGCCTTGATGAATGCTTCCTGCGTCACGTCTTCAACTTCGGACGGGTCCCGGATGAACCGCGACAGCAGGCGCCCGAGCTTGCGCTGGTATTTCTCGACCAGCATCCCGAAGGCCTGCTTGTCGCCGCGCTGCGCCCGCTCGACCAGCAGCCGGTCCGTTTCACGCTCGGACACGGCCCGCCCGTCCGAGGACCCGCATCCGCATCATTCGCACCCGCTGCCGGCCGCGAGCCCTATGTGCCACAGACCCATGCAAAATGAAATAGTTCGCGCGCATCGGCCTGAGGACTCAGCTCGCGCGTTGCGCCGGCACGACGCGCGCGGCCTCGCCCCACAGCGCCCAAAGCCGCAGGCGCCGGAATGCAGCCGGCTCCAGCATGTCCGCAGTCACCAGCACCGCGCGACGGGCCGGGGCCCCCAGCGACAACGCCACCCAGTAGCGACAGACATGCCGGCGCGCCGAGGCACGCCCATGGGTCAGACGCCCGTCCCGCATGGAAAGTTCAACCCGATCGTCTTCACCGACCTCCAGCGCCCGCATCGACCCGGCCGCCCGCAGGAGCGCGCGGGCATGCGCGGCATGCAGGCCCAGGGCGACAAGCAACCCGGCCAGCGCGGCCCCGGACAGCCCGGGCAGGACCTGCCAGAGCGCCCAGCCGCCAAGCGCGTGGACCAGCACCAGCACCGCGGCCAGGCGTGGCGAGCCGTGCAGGCGCCAACGCAGGACGCGAGGGTCGCTCAAATCTGCCGGAAGACGAGGGTGCCGTTGGTCCCGCCGAATCCGAACGAATTCGACAGTGCGACGCGAATCGGCATCTCGCGCGCCGTGTTCGGAACGTAGTCCAGGTCGCAGGCCGGATCGGGTTCGACGAGGTTGATCGTCGGCGGCGACACCTGGCGCTGGACGGCAAGGATGCTCGCCACCGCCTCGATGCCTCCGGCCGCGCCGAGCAGGTGCCCGGTCATCGACTTGGTCGAGTTCACCACGGTGCGCTTCGCGTGCTCGCCAAGCGCGCGCTTGACCGCGACGGTCTCGGCGATGTCGCCCAGGGGTGTCGAGGTGCCGTGCGCATTCACGTAGTCCACGCTGGTGGCGTCCAGCGATGCGTCGCGCAGCGCATTGCGCATGCTGCGGAAGGCGCCGTCACCGTCTTCGCTGGGTGCCGTCATGTGGAAGGCATCGGCGGACACGCCGTAGCCCGCGAGTTCGCAGTAAATGCGCGCGCCGCGCGCCCGCGCATGCTCGTACTCCTCGAGCACCACCGCGCCTGCGCCCTCGCCGAGCACGAAGCCGTCGCGCCCCTTGTCCCAGGGCCGGCTCGCCGCCGCCGGGTCGTCGTTGCGGGTCGAGAGCGCCCGCGCCGAAGCGAACCCGCCAATGGCGAGTTCAGTGACCGTAGCCTCGGCGCCGCCGGCGACCATCACGTCGGTCTCGCCGTAGCGAATCGACTTCGCCGCTTCGCCGATGCAATGCGTCGAGGTCGTGCAGGCCGTCACCATGGCGAGCGCCGGCCCCTTGGTGCCTAGCAGGATCGAAAGATTCCCGGAGATCATGTTGATGATGGTGCCGGGAATGAAGAACGGCGAAATGCGTCGCGGGCCATTCTTCTGCAATTCCTCGTGCATCGCTTCGATCAAGGGCAGGCCACCGATGCCAGATCCGAAATTGATCCCCACGCGCTCGGCATCGGTACGCTCCATCTCCACGCCGCTGTCGCGCCAGGCCTGCAGGCCGGCGGCCATGCCATAGTGGATGAAGAGGTCCATGCGCCGCGCTTCCTTGGGCGACAGGTACGCGGCGATATCGAAATCCTTCACTTCGCCCGCGATCTGGCAGGCGAGCCGGGACGGATCAAAGCGCGTGATGCGGCCTATCCCGCTGCGACCGGCCAGCAGGTTCTCCCAGGCGGTCTCGACGGTGTTGCCCACAGGCGAGATGATGCCCAGCCCGGTTACGACGACTCTGCGACGCGACACGACGTTGCTCCCCGGTACGCCGGCGCGCGCGGCGCGCCGGCCGACTTGCCTGCCAGTCCGTTCAGGCCTTCTGGTGCGACTTGACGAAGTCGATGGCCTGCTGGACGGTGGTGATCTTCTCCGCTTCCTCGTCGGGGATCTCGGTCTCGAACTCTTCTTCCAGGGCCATCACCAGCTCGACGGTGTCGAGCGAGTCCGCGCCCAGGTCGTCGACAAACGACGATTCGATCTTGATCTCCGCCTCGTTTACGCCCAGTTGCTCGGCGATGATCTTCTTGACGCGCTGTTCGATGTTGTCCATCTGTCGCTCCTTCCCTGTGGGGCCCTGCATGATCGTTTTCCAACGGGCCGTATTCTACCAAAACCGGTGCCTGCGCCACGGCGCATTCGCACTACCCGCCCATGTACATTCCGCCGTTAACGTGCAGCACGCTGCCGGTCACGTAATTTGCCGCCGGCGACGCAAGAAAGGCCACGGTCGCCGCCACGTCCTCGGGGGCGCCGAGACGACCGAGCGGGATCTGCTCGAGCAGCGCGCTGCGCTGCGCCTCGCTCAGCGCGCGCGTCATGTCCGTATCGATGAAGCCCGGGGCCACGCAGTTCACGGTGATGTTGCGGCTGCCCAGTTCGCGCGCCAGCGAGCGCGTCATGCCGGCCACGCCGGCCTTGGCGGCTGCATAGTTCGCCTGGCCGGCGTTGCCGGCCGCGCCCACCACCGAGGTGATGCTGATGATGCGACCCCAGCGCGCCTTCATCATGCCGCGCATCACCGCGCGCGACAGCCGGAACACCGAACGCAGGTTGGTCTCGATGACGTCGTCCCATTCCGCGTCCTTCATGCGCAGCGCAAGGTTGTCGCGCACCACGGCGGCATTGTTGACGAGGATCGCGATGTCGCCGAACTCGGCGCGCACCGCTTCGACGAGCGCGTCGCATTGCGCGGGATCGCGCACGTCGAGCACGCGACCGGCGCCGCGCATCCCGGCGCCGGCGAGCGCCGTCGTGATGGCGCCCGCGCCGGCCTCGCTGGTGGCGGTGCCGATCACGGTGGCGCCGCTGCGCGCCAGCGCCTCGGCGATGGCGCGGCCGATGCCGCGCGAGGCGCCGGTCACCAGTGCGACCTTTCCATCCAGCATCGTCCTATCCTCCCTTGACCGTGGCCAGCGCCTGCTCGAGCGAGGCCCGGTCGGCGAGCGCCAGTCCCTGCATCCCCGGGTCGATGCGCTTCACCATCCCCGCCAGCACCTTTCCGGGACCGCATTCGAGCACGTGCGTCACGCCCTCGGCACCCATGCGCTTGATCACCTCGACCCAGCGCACCGGCGCGGCCGCCTGCCGCACCAGCGCATCGCGGATCGCGTCCGCATCCGTTTCGATGGCGACATCGACATTGTTCACCAGCGCGAACTTCGGCGGTTGCAGCGCGACGCCGGCCAGCCTGTCGCGCAGCCGATCCGCCGCAGGCCGCATCAGGCTCGAGTGGAACGGCGCGCTGACCGGGAGCAGCACGGCGCGCCGCGCACCGCGCGCCTTGCAGGCCTCCATCGCCCGCGCCACGGCGGTGGCGTGACCGGCGATCACCACCTGTCCGGGCGCGTTGAAGTTGACCGCCTCGACGATCTCGCCCGCGGCCGACTCGACGCAGGCTGCGCGCACGCCCTCGTCGTCGAGATTCAGGATCGCCGCCATGGCGCCGACCCCGGCGGGCACCGCCTCCTGCATGGCCTGCGCGCGAAACCGCACCAGCGGCAGGCAGGCTTCCAGCGACAGCGATTCCGCCGCCACCAGCGCCGCGTACTCCCCCAGGCTGTGCCCGGCGACGCAGGCAGGCGCCGGGCCGCCAAGCGCACGCCAGGCGCGATAGGCGGCGATGCCGGCGGTCACCATCGCCGGTTGCGTGTTGACCGTCAGCGCCAGCGCCTCGGCCGGCCCGTCATCCAGCATCTGCACGAACGCCGCGCCGAGTGCCGCACCTGCGGTCTCGCGCACCGCGTCGACCCCGGGCAGGCCCGCGTACGCCGCGAGCATGCCGACGGCCTGCGATCCCTGCCCCGGAAACACCATTGCAATCTTCATGTGATCTCCATTCGCCGTCGCCTAGAGCGTCGCTAGCACCGCGCCCCAGGTGAAACCGCCGCCCACACCCTGCATCAGCACGCGCTGCCCTGGCCGGATGCGCCCCGCCCGGACGAACTCGTCCAGCGCCAGCGGAATCGAGGCCGCGGACGTATTGCCGTGATGGTCCACGGTGACCACCAGCCGCTCCGCCGGCAGCCCGAGCTTGCGCGCCGTGGCCTCCAGGATGCGCACGTTCGCCTGATGCGGGATCAGCCAGTCCACCGACTCCAGCGTCATGCCCGCGGCCGCAACGACTTCGCGCGCGCATTCGTCCAGCACCTTGACCGCGAACTTGAACACTTCCTTGCCCGCCATCTGCAGGTAGGGCGAGCCGACGATGCGCCCGGCATTCACGTTGCCGGGCACCGAGAGGATGCCCGCGTGGCGACCGTCGGCATGCAGCACCGTGGCGTGAATCCCGGGTTCGTCGGACGCGCCCAGCACGACCGCCCCGGCGCCGTCGCCGAACAGCACGCAGGTGCCGCGATCGTTCCAGTCGAGGATGCGCGAGAAGACTTCCGCGCCGACCACCAGCGCGCGGCGCGCCGTGCCGGTGCGGATCAGGCTGTCCGCGGTGGCCAATGCGTAGACGAAACCCGAGCACACGGCCTGCACGTCGAACGCCGGGCACTGGCGCGCGCCCAGCTTCGCCTGCAGCAGGCAGGCGGTGCTCGGAAAGATGAAGTCCGGCGTCGAGGTGGCGACGATGATGAGGTCGATGTCGGCAGGCGTCAGGCCGGCGGTATCCAGCGCCTGGCGACTGGCCTCCAGCGCAAGGTCGCTCGCCGTCTGCTCCGGCGCCGCGATGCGCCGCTCGACGATGCCGGTGCGCTCGCGGATCCAGGCGTCGCTGGTCTCGAGCCGGTCCGTGAACGCTTCGTTGCGCACGACCTGCGCCGGCAGCCCGCTGCCCGTGCCGAGGATGCGCGAATGCTTCATGCGCCGGCCGCCGGAACCGCGGCGCGCATTTGCGCGGCCAGCTGCGCCATGCGGGCCTCGATGCGCCGGGGCACCTCGTTGCGCACTTCGTCCATGGCACGCTCCAGCGCGCGCTCGAAGGCAAAGACGTCGGCCGAACCGTGGCTCTTGATGACGATGCCGCGCAGGCCGAGCAGGCTGGCGCCGTTGTAGGCGCGCGGATCCATCCGCTGCCTGAGGGCGTTCAGCACCGGTCGCGCGGCCAGCGCCGCGAGCATCCGCAGCGGCGTGCGCTTGAATTCCTCGCGCAGGAACTGGACGATCATCTTGGCGAGGCCTTCCGAGGCCTTGAGCGCGACGTTGCCGACAAAGCCGTCGCAGACCACGACATCGGTGGTGCCCTTGAAGATATCGTCGCCCTCGACGTTGCCGGTGAAATTCAGGCCGCTCGCGCGCAGCAGGTCTGCCGCGCGCTTGACGGTTTCGTTGCCCTTGATGTCCTCGACCCCGATGTTGAGCAGCCCCACCGACGGGCGCTCGCGATGCTCGAGCGCGGACACCAGCATCGCGCCCATGATGCCGAACTCGAGCAGGTTCTCGGGCGTGCAATCGACGTTCGCGCCGAGGTCGAGCACGGTGGTGAAGCCGCCGCGCGCATTCGGCATCATCGAGGCGATCGCCGGCCGGTCGATGCCGGGCAGGGTCTTGAGCACGAAGCGCGAGATCGCCATGAGCGCGCCGGTGTTCCCCGCGCTGACGCAGGCGTGGGCCGCGCCTGACTTGACCTGGTTGATCGCCACGCGCAGCGAGGAGTCCTTCTTGAAGCGCAGCGCGGTCACCGGGGACTCGTCCATCCCCACGAGTTCAGTGGCGGGCTGCACCGTCAGCATCGCGCCCGGGACCCGGCCCAGCGCCGCAAGCTCGCGCGCGATCGCCTCCGGCTGCCCGACGAGCAGCACGGCGATCTCCGGATGCCGTTGCTGGAAGGCGAGCGCCGCAGGCACGGTCACATGGGGGCCGTGGTCGCCCCCCATGCAATCGACTGCAACGGTCATGTCCATGCGTGCAAGGCACGGCGCCGGGGGTCCGGGGGACGCCCCTGCGCCGCACGCGCGGGACCGGGATTACTCGTCGCCCTTGGTCTTGACCACCTTGCGACCGCGATAAAACCCGGTCGGGCTGATGTGGTGACGCAGATGCGTCTCGCCCGTCGTGGGCTCGACCGCAAGCGCCTGACGACCCAGCCCGTCATGCGCGCGGTGCATGCCGCGCTTCGACGGCGACTTCTTGTTCTGCTGAACGGCCATGGTGCAACTCCTTGGTGGTGGATCAATGCGATCCGGCGCGGGCGCCGGACCAGTGTCTCATTTCCGCGCCCGGCGCCGTGCGCCGGGTCGCGTTGCTTCAATCATCGTGCGCAGCCCGTCGAACGGTGCCACGCGCTTCTCCCCGGCCTGCGGCGTCAATCCCTGCACGCTGCAGTCCTCATGCCGCGGCGCAAACGGCACCGACAGCAGGGCTTCGTCCTCGACCAGCTCCGCAACCCGAAGCGGGACATCCGCCAGGATCCGGTCGGGCAGTTCCGGATCGTCCGGTGCTGCATCCACCTCGGCCTGGTTCCGCGCAAGTTCCAGATCCCAGGCCGCGCGCCACGTCTGCGACATCGGCTCCAGGCAGCGCTGACACACGAACCCGAAACACCCGGAGGCCTCGAACTGCAACCAACTGCGTCCCAGCGCATCGCGCCGGCCCGACATCACGTAGTGCAGGCCCTCGCCTTCCGGGCGCACCGATGACCCCAGTCGCGGCAACTCACGCCACGCAAGAACACTGCGCTGGAGCGTCCCGGCCGCGGCAAATTCGAACGCATCGATGAGCGGCTGGCCCGGCATCGGGCGCGGATGATAGCATTGTAAAAAATCTCAGTCAAAACAAAGTCATGGAAGCCCGCCGGCCGTTGGTCCTGGCCTCGACCTCGCAGTACCGCAGGCAGTTGCTGGAGCGGCTGCGCGTGCCCTTCCTGTGCGCGGCGCCGCAGACCGACGAAACCCCGGCCCCCGGGGAATCGCCGGCGGAGACCGCGTCCCGCCTCGCGCGGGCCAAGGCGCACGCGGTCACCGCGGCGCACCCCGATGCCTTGATCATCGGCTCGGACCAGGTCGCCTGCCTCGGCGCGCAACGCCTCGACAAGCCGGGCACGCATGCGGTCGCGGTGGCCCAACTGACCGCTCTCAGCGGCCGCACCGCGGAATTCCACACCGCGGTCTGCCTGCTCGATGCGCGCAGTGCGGCCGCCACCACCGAACTGGTCACCTGTCGCGTGACGTTTCGCCTGCTCGACGCCGCCACGATCGAAGCCTACCTGCGGCGCGAACAGCCCTACGACTGTGCCGGCAGCGCGAAATCCGAGGGCCTCGGCATTGCGCTCATCGAACGCATCGACTCGCCCGACCCGACCGCGCTCATCGGCCTGCCGCTGACGACGCTGTGCGCCATGCTGGCCCGCGCCGGCGCGCCGGTGCTGCCCTGAGCGCGGCGACGCCCTAGCGAAACTGGGTCGGGGCGCGCAGGCTGAACTCGGCGAGCGCCGTGGCCGCCGCGGCGCCAAAGCGCTTGGCCAGCCGCTCGGCCACGCTTTCCTTCTGGGTGAAGTCCACCAGCGTCTCGGCCTTGATCACCTCGCGCGCCACCGACTCGACGCCGCCGAGCGCATCGGCAATGCCGATTTCGATGCTTTTCTGGCCGCTCCAGATCAGCCCGGAGAATGTTTCGGGCGTCTCCTTCAGGCGCGTGCCGCGCCCCTCGCGCACCGAGGCGATGAACTGCTCGTGGATCTCCTTCATCAGCGCGACCGCGTACTGCTTGTGCTTCTCGTCGAGCGGCAGGAAGGGATCGAGCATGCCCTTGTTGTCGCCGGCCGTGAGCAGGCGTCGCTCGACGCCGAGTTTTTCCATCAGGCCGGTGACGCCGAAGCCGTCCATGCGCACCCCGATCGAGCCGATGATGCTGGACTTGCTGACGTAGATCCTGTCCGCGGCGGCGGCGATGTAATAGCCGCCCGAGGCGCAGACGTCCTCGACCACGGCATAGAGCGGCACCTTCGGGTGCAGTTTCCGCAGGCGCCGGATCTCGTCGAAGATCGCCTGCGACTGCACCGGGCTGCCGCCCGGGCTGTTGATCCGCAGCACCACGCCCTGCGTGCCCTTGTCCTTGAAGGCCGCGCGCAGCGCCCCGCCGATGCGCTCGGCGCTCGCATCCGCGCCCGGCGCGATGATGCCGTCGATCTCGACCACCGCCGTGTGCTGCTGCGTGCCGACCGCCTTCTCGGCGCCCTTCCAGTCCACCGCAAGCACGATGATCCAGGTGATGTAGGCGAAGGTCAGCAGCTTGAAGAAGATCCCCCAGCGCCGCGCGCGGCGCTGCTCGGCCAGCGCGCCATTGGCGAGCTTCTCGATCACCAGCCGTTCCCATTGCCGATCGCCGTCAGTCATCTTCGAATCCCAGGAAATAGACGCTGCCCTCGCGCTCCGCGACGGTCAGCTTGATCAGCGGCGTCTCGCCGCAGGGCCCGCCGAGGCAGCGTCCGCTGTCGGCCGCGTACTCGGCGCCGTGCGTCGAGCATATCAAATCCCGCCCGTCGGCCGCGAAGAACACGCCGGGTCGCCAGTCGAGCTCCATCGGCACATGGCTGCAGCGGTTCAGGTAGGCGTGTACCCGGCCGCCGGCGCGCACCGCGAAGGCCGGCGCGGTCTCGCCGAAGTACTCGACTTCGAAGCGCACGCCCTCGCCGCCTTCGACCAGCGCATCGCCTTCGCAGATCAGCCGTTCTGTCCGATCCACGCGCCGAGCGCCTCCACGCTGTCCACGCAGCCGCGCGGCCCGAGCGCGCGCAGGGCCTCGCCCGGGTGCGCGCCGTAGGTCACGGCGATCGCATCGACGCCGGCCCCCTGCGCCATGCCGAGATCGTGCGAGGTGTCCCCGACCATCAAGGCCTGCCGTGCGTCCACCTCCAGCAGGGCCATGAGCTCATGCAGCATCGCCGGGTCGGGCTTGGGCCGGGTCTCGTCGGCGCAGCGCGAGGCCGAGAACAGCGGCCCCAGGCCGCTCGCGGCCAGGGCGCGGTCGAGGCCGAGCCGGCTCTTGCCGGTGGCCACCGCGAGCGCGTAGCCGCTGCCACGCAGGTCCTCGAGCAGTTCGCGCACGCCGGGAAACAGCGGCATGTCGGCCTCGGCGGCGAGGAAATGGCGCCGGTAGGCCTCGACGAACGCCGCGGTGCGTTCCGGCGCCAGCGCCGGCACCGCGAGGCGCAGCGAATCGCGCAGGCCGAGCCCGATCACGTGGCTCGCCTGCTCGAACGAAGGCACCGGCAGCGCAAGGTCGCGCGCCGCGGCACGGATGCATTCGGCAATCGCCGAGGTCGAATCGATCAGGGTGCCGTCCCAGTCGAAGACCAGCAGGCGGTAGCGCCTTGCGCGGCTCATGCGGCGAGTTTCAGGGCCGCGTCCGCAAGCGCCCTCAAGCCCGCCGGCGCGGGCGCCTCAAGGCGCATCGCCTCGCCGCTCAACGGATGGCGAAAGGCCAGGCGATGCGCATGCAGGCAGAGCCGCTTCTCGCCGAGCGCGGCCATCGACCGGTTGAACGCGTCGTCGCCGTACTTCGTGTCGCCCGCCACCGGGTGGCCGGCGTGCGCGAGGTGCACGCGGATCTGGTGGGTGCGGCCGGTGAACAGGCGCAGCTCGAGCAGGCTGCAGGCCGCGCCGCGCTCCAGCGGCAGCACCCGCGTCAGCGCCGCCTGGCCGTCGGCCTGCGGCTGCACGCGTCGTTCGCCCGAGGCGGTCAGGTACTTGTGGAGCGCGACGCGGATGTCGCGCGCGCCGCCTTTCCAGCGTCCGCGCACCAGCGCGATGTAACGCTTGTCGATCTCGCCCTCGCGGATCATGCGATGCAGTTCGATCAGCGCGCCGCGCTTCTTGGCAATCATCAGCAGGCCCGAGGTGTCGCGGTCCAGGCGGTGGACGAGTTCCAGCACCGCGGCCTGCGGGCGCGCCGCGCGCAGGCCCTCGATGGCCCCCTGGCTCACGCCGCTGCCGCCGTGCACCGCCAGGCCCGCGGGCTTGTCGACGACCAGCAGGGCCTCGTCCTCGTGGACCACCGGCAGGCTCAGGGCACGCGGCGCCGGCCGCGATTCGACCACGCCGAGGCGCACCGGCGGCACCCGCACCCGGTCGCCCAGTTTGAGGCGGTGGTCGGGCTGGACCCGCCCGCTGTTCACCCGCACTTCGCCGCTCCTGAGCACGCGGTAGACATGGCTTTTCGGCACGCCCTTGAGGCGCCGCAGCAGGAAGTTGTCGATGCGCTGTTCGACCCCGTCCTCCCCGACCTCCAGAAGAGTCGCCCGAGCCTTGCTTAAGTCATTCATTTTCCGTATGATCTCTTGATCTGCTTCGAGTCGCGAGGCACAGATTCAAACGCCGTGGCACGCTGTGCCGCAGACGGCGCAAGGGTCTGGAACACGCCTCCCGCCGCACCGAAGGTGTGGCCTGTTGCAGCGGTTAATTTCGCTCACCGGAAGTAGCGATCATCATAGTACTTGAAGCGCGCGCAGTGGGTTTCCACACGGAATCTCGCAAGCATCCACTACAAAGGAAGGATGCCCGAATCCAGGCCGCCGCCGGCGGATTTTGGTTCATCGACACACACAGTCGCCACCGAAAATCGACGCTTAGACTGGTCCAGAACTAGGAGAGGCACACCGACGGACAGCCGATTCTCCCGCACGCGCAGGAGATCGCAGTGAAAAGAATGCTATTCAACGCGACGCAGCAGGAAGAACTGCGCGTCGCCATCGTCGACGGACAAAAACTCGTCGACCTCGACATCGAATCCGCCGCAAGGGAGCAACGCAAGAGCAACATCTACAAGGGCATCATCACCCGCATCGAGCCCAGCCTCGAGGCGGCCTTCGTCGAGTACGGCGAAGACAGGCACGGGTTCCTGCCGTTCAAGGAAGTCTCGCGCAGCTACTTCCGCTCCAGCGTCGACGCCGGCCGTGCCCGCATCCAGGATGCGCTGCGCGAAGGCCAGGAAGTCATCGTCCAGGTCGAGAAGGACGAGCGCGGCAACAAGGGCGCCGCCCTCACCACCTTCATCAGCCTCGCGGGCCGCTACCTGGTCCTGATGCCGAACAACCCCCGTGGCGGCGGCGTCTCGCGCCGCATCGAGGGCGAGGACCGCAACGAGCTGCGCGACGCGCTCGACCAGCTCGAGGTGCCCGAGGGCATGAGCATCATCGCGCGCACCGCCGCGATCGGCCGCTCGGCCGAAGAGCTCAAGTGGGACATGGACTACCTGATGCAGCTGTGGCGTGCCGTCGAAGGCGCCGCCACCGCCGAGCTGCCGGAAGGCGAGCCGGTCCGTCCCTTCCTCATCTACCTCGAGTCGAGCCTGGTGATCCGCGCCATCCGCGACTACTTCCAGCACGACATCGGCGAGATCCTCATCGACACCGAGGAAATCTACGAACAGGCCCGCGCCTTCATGCAGACGGTGATGCCGGCCAACGTCAGCAAGGTGAAGCTCTACCGCGACGACGTCCCGCTCTTCTCGCGCTTCCAGATCGAGCACCAGATCGAAAGCGCCTACGCGCGCCACGTGAACCTGCCCTCGGGCGGGGCCGTGGTGATCGACCATACCGAGGCGCTGGTCGCCATCGACGTCAACTCCGCGCGCGCCACGCGCGGCAGCGACATCGAGGAGACCGCGTTTCGCACCAACCTCGAGGCGGCCGAGGAAGTCGCGCGCCAGATGCGCCTGCGCGACCTCGGCGGGCTCGTCGTGGTCGACTTCATCGACATGGAATCGCAGCGCAACCAGCGCGAGGTCGAGGACCGCTTCCGCGAGGCCATGCGCTACGACCGCGCCCGCGTGCAGATCGGCAAGATCTCGCGCTTCGGCCTGATGGAACTGTCGCGGCAGCGCCTGCGCCCCTCGCTGGAGGAAACCGCGCACATCAACTGCCCGCGCTGCTCCGGCACCGGCTTCATTCGCGGCACCGAGTCCACCGCCCTGCACGTCCTGCGCATCCTGCAGGAAGAGGCGATGAAGGAGAACACCGGCGCGGTGCACGCGCAGGTGCCGGTCGACGTCGCCAGCTTCCTGCTGAACGAGAAGCGCAGCGAGATCCAGAAACTCGAGGCGCGCCTCAAGGTGAACATCATCCTGGTGCCGAACCCGCACCTGGAAACGCCCCACTACCGCGTCCAGCGCCTGAAGCACGATGAGCTGAACGAGATGGAGCACGTGCCCGCGAGCTACGAGATGGTCGAGCAGCCGCAGGAACCGAAGGCCCTGGACGGCTCGGACGGCGAAGCGCCGCGCGAGCGCCAGGAAGCCGTGGTCAAGGCGATCACGCCGCTGCAGCCGGCGCCGATGGCGGCCGAGCGCGAACCCGCGGTGGCCGCCCCCGCGCCGGCGCCCGTGGCGCTCATCGACGTGCCCCGCCCCGGCCTGATCGGGCGGATCATGAGCTGGTTCAAGACTGACGGCCTGGACCGCACCGCTGCCGGCGGCGCGAGCGCCCCTGCACCGGTCGCCGAGGGCGCCCGCGATGCCGGCCATACCCGGCGCTCGGAGCGGCAGAACCGCCGGCCCGAGGGTCGCGGCGAAGGCCGTGGGGAGGGTCGAGGCGACGGACGTCGTGGCGGTCGCGACCGTGGCGGTCGTGATCGTGGCGACGGACGCAGGCCGCGCAACGAGGCACGCGGCGGCGAGCGCGCGCCGCGTGACGGGCAGGCCGCCGGCGAGCACGGCGCACCGCGTCCGCCGCGCGAGCCGCGTCCGCCGCGTGAACCCCGCGAGCCGCGTGAAGGCGCGCAGGCCCAGGGTGATCGCCCGAACCGGCCCGAGCGTCAACCGCGCCCGCCGCGGCAACCGCAGGAAGGCGCACCGAACGCAGACGGCACCCCGTCGACCGAAGCACGGCCCGAAGGCGAAGGCCGCAGCCGTCGTGGACGCCGCAATCGGGGCCGCGATCGCCGCCCCGAGGCGGAAGGCGTGCAGGCCGAGGGCATGAACGCCGAAGCCAATGCCTCTGCCGAGGGTGAGGCAACGCAGCCTGCCGAGACGCAGGCACGCCCGCCGCGCGCGCCCCGGCCACCGCGCGCCGAGCCGCGTCCGGAAGCCGACGCCCAACGCGCGGCAGAAGCCGCGCCGGAAATGACGCCGTCGGCAGCCCCGGAACAGGCGCCCGCGCCGGTTCAGACGGCCGCTGTCCAGCCGGACCCGACCCCCGAACCGGTTGCAGCGGCCCCTGCGCCCGAGCCGGTTGCCGCAGCCCCTGCGCCGGAGCCGATCGCAGCGGCGCCCGCGCCGGCACCGCGTCCCGAGGCGCCCCGCGCCCCGGTCGCGCCCGTCGATCCGAAGGAACTGCTCGCCAACTCGGACCTGGTCCTGGTGGAAACGCGGTCTTCGGCAATCGCACCGGCGCCGGAACCGGAGCCGGTCAAGCTCGGCCGCCCGCGACGCGCGCGTCCGCGCCCGGTCGAAACCACCGAGTCGCTGAGCCAGGTCGAAACGCGGAAGTAAGCGGCGGCGCGCAGCCTCTGCGCTGCGCGCCGGTCGCCGCGGCCGGAATCCGGGCCGCGGGGGCCTCGACCCGGTCGGGCCCCCGCGCGGTGCTCACTCTTCTCTTGGCAGGACCCCGAACGCGCCGCGCTTCAGGGCGTGGATCTCGTCGCGCACCCTGGCAGCCTGCTCGAACTCGAGGCTGCGCGCGTGCTCGATCATCTTCTTCTCGAGCGCCTTGAGGTTGCGCGCGAGCTGCTTCTCGCTCATCGCCTCGTAGCGCGCCTCGTTCTGGGCGGCCTCCAGCTGCGCCGCCGCCGCGCCGGCGTCGTAGACGCCGTCGATCATGTCCTTGATGCGCTTGATCACGCCGACCGGGGTGATGCCGTGCGCCAGGTTGAAGGCGATCTGGCGCGTGCGGCGACGCTCGGTCTCGCCCATGGCGCGCTGCATCGAGTCGGTCATGCGATCGGCGTAGAGCAGCGCCGAGCCGTTGAGGTGGCGCGCGGCGCGGCCGATGGTCTGGATCAGCGAGCGCTCCGAGCGCAGGAACCCTTCCTTGTCCGCGTCGAGGATCGCCACCAGCGAGACCTCGGGCAGGTCCAGCCCCTCGCGCAGCAGGTTGATGCCGACCAGCACGTCGAACACGCCCAGGCGCAGGTCGCGCAGGATCTCCACCCGCTCCACGGTCTCCACTTCCGAGTGCAGGTAACGCACCTTCACGCCGTGCTCGGCCAGGTACTCGGTGAGTTCCTCCGACATGCGCTTGGTGAGCGTCGTCACCAGCACCCGCTCGCCGCGCGCGACGCGGATGCCGATCTCCGAGATCAGGTCGTCCACCTGCGTGCTGGCCGGGCGCACCGTGACCTCGGGGTCGATCAGCCCGGTGGGCCGCACCAGCTGCTCGACCACCTGCCCCGCGTGCTCGGCCTCGTAGGCTGCCGGCGTCGCGGAGACGAACACCGTCTGGCGCACCACCTTCTCGAACTCGTCGAAGCGCAGCGGCCGGTTGTCCAGCGCGGAAGGCAGGCGAAAGCCGTACTCGACGAGGTTCTCCTTGCGCGAGCGGTCGCCGCGGTACATGCCGCCAAGCTGGCCGAGGGTGACGTGGCTCTCGTCGATGAACATCAGCGCGTCGGGCGGCAGGTAGTCGATCAGCGTCGGCGGCGGCTCGCCCGGCGCGCGCCCGGAGAGGTGGCGTGAGTAGTTCTCGATGCCCTTGCAGAACCCCAGCTCGGCCAGCATCTCCAGGTCGAAGCGCGTGCGCTGCTCGATGCGCTGCGCCTCCACCAGCCGGCTCGCCTTGTGGAAGAACTCGGCGCGCTCGCGCAGTTCCAGCTTGATCGCCTCGATGGCGCGCAGCGTGGTCTCGCGCGGCGTCACGTAGTGGCTGGAGGGATACACCGTGAAGCGCTGCATCGGGTGCTGCACCCGCCCGGTGAGCGGGTCGAACACCTCGAGCTTCTCGATCAGGTCGTCGTCCAGCGAGATGCGCACCGCGTGCTCGGCGTGCTCCGCGGGAAAGACGTCGATCACGTCGCCGCGCACGCGGAAGGTGCCGCGCCGGAAGTCGATGTCGTTGCGCTCGTACTGCATGTGCACCAGCCGCGCCAGCACGTCGCGCTGCGAGAGCTTCTCGCCCTGGCGCAGGTGCAGGATCATGCCGTGGTACTCGGCCGGGTCGCCGATGCCGTAGATCGCCGAGACGGTCGCGACGATCACCACGTCGCGCCGCTCCATCAGCGACTTGGTCGCCGAGAGGCGCATCTGCTCGATGTGCTCGTTGATCGAGGAATCCTTCTCGATGAACAGGTCGCGCGAGGGAACGTAGGCCTCGGGCTGGTAGTAGTCGTAGTACGAGACGAAGTACTCCACCGCGTTCTCGGGGAAGAACTCGCGGAACTCGGCGTAGAGCTGCGCGGCCAGCGTCTTGTTCGGCGCCAGCACCATCGCCGGGCGGCCGGTGCGCGCGATCACGTGCGCCATGGTGAAGGTCTTGCCCGAGCCGGTGACGCCGAGCAGCGTCTGGAAGGCGAGTCCGTCGTTCACGCCCTCGACCAGCTGCTCGATCGCCTGCGGCTGGTCGCCCGCCGGGGCGAAGGGCGCGCGCAGCCTGAACGGGCTTCCGGGGAAGCTCAGGATCTCCGGCGCGGCGGCGGGGACAGTGGCGGGAAGTTGCGGCATGGCGCGGGCAAAGACTTTCATTTTCCCACAGCATCGCGATCCCGGGATGCGGTCGGTGCGCAAGCGCGCACGGCGGCTGACGCGATGAATCCCTTCCCGCTGTGTGCGCCGGCGCACGGCGAATCGTCACGGATTCGCCCATAGTGGTGTAATGGGGGGTTGCACCCACTGGAGTTCACCATCATGGCATTCACGAACGGCATTCCCATTCCCGCCCTGGCGCTCGCCGCCGGGTTGTCCATCCTGATCGCCGGTTGCAGCGACAAGCCGGCGGCAGCGCCGGCGCCCAGGGCCGCGCCGCCCACCGCGACGCCCTCGACCATGAGCCTCGCCAACGAGACCGACGACGCGGCCATCACCGGCAGGGTGCAGACCGCGCTGCGGGCCGATCCGGAGATCAAGGGCATCGACCTGAAGGTTGAGACCTGGAAGGGCGAAGTCCAGCTAAACGGCATCGTCAGCAACCAGACGCAGATCGACCAGGCCGTGGCCATCGCGCAGAAGATCGAAGGCGTCACCAAGGTCGGCCACGAGATGAAGATACGAAAGTAGCCCGCGTAGCCCCGGGCCACCGTGCGCTCGCCGGCTGGCGCGCGGCCGGTAGAATACGCATCGTTTCCGCCACCTCCCCTGACCGAAACCACCCTTTTATGAGCACCTCGATCCTCTCCAGCCTGCCCCTCGCGCCGCGCGACCCGATCCTCGGCGTCACCGAAGCCTTCCACGCCGACACCCGGCCGACCAAGGTCAACCTCGGCGTCGGCGTCTACACCGACGACGCAGGCAAGGTGCCGCTGCTCGAGTGCGTCAAGCGCGCCGAGAAGCTGCGCATGGAGACGTCGCCGCATCGCGGTTACCTGCCGATCGACGGCCTCGCGGCCTACGACCAGGCGGTGCAGGCGCTGGTGTTCGGCGCGGACTCAGTGGCGCTGAAGGAAAAACGCGTCGTCACCGTGCAGGCCGTCGGCGGCACCGGCGGCCTGAAGATCGGCGCCGACTTCCTCAAGGTGGCGGCGCCGAACGCGAGCGTGTGGATCAGCGACCCGAGCTGGGAGAACCATCGCCAGCTGTTCGAAGCCGCGGGCTTCAAGGTCAACGCCTACCCCTATTACGACGCCAAGACCCACGGCATCGACCTCGTCGGCATGATCGGCGCGCTCTCGTCGATGCCTTCCGGTTCGATCGTCGTGCTGCATGCCTGCTGCCACAACCCGACCGGCGTGGACCTGTCGCGCGAGCAGTGGGCGAAGGTGCTGGAAGTGGTGAAGGCGCGCGGCCTGATTCCCTTCCTCGACCTCGCCTATCAGGGCTTCGGCGACGGTTCGGACGAGGATGCCTGGTCGACGCGCCAGTTTGCCGAGGCGATGAGCCCGGTGTTCGTCGCCAGTTCCTATTCCAAGTCGTTCTCGCTCTACGGCGAGCGCGTCGGCGCGATGAGCGTGGTCACCGCGAGCCCGGACGAGGCCGCGCGCGTGCTCTCGCAAGTGAAGCGCGTGGTGCGCGCGAACTATTCCAACCCGCCGAGCCACGGCAGCCAGATCGTCGCGACCATCCTCACCACGCCGGAACTGCGCACGCTCTGGGACAAGGAACTCGGCGCGATGCGCGACCGCATCAAGCTGATGCGCAAGGCGCTGGTGGACACCATCCGCGAGAAGTCCGGCAAGGACTTCGGCTTCGTCGCCGCGCAGCGCGGCATGTTCTCGTACTCGGGCCTCACCAAGGAACAGGTGGGCCGGCTGCGCGAGGAATTCGGCATCTACGCCATCGACACCGGCCGCATCTGCGTCGCGGCGCTGAATTCGAAGAACGTCGGCCCGGTGTCCGAGGCGGTGGCCACGGTCATTCGCTGAGGGCGCGCAGCCGTCGAATTGCCCCGGGGTGCGAATCCCCTTAGAATCGCGCCTCTCCCGCTTCCCCGATAGCTCAGTTGGTAGAGCGACGGACTGTTAATCCGCAGGTCCCTGGTTCGAGCCCAGGTCGGGGAGCCACTCGATTCGATCACGCAACGTTACTGCAGGGCCCGGTCTCGTGATCGGGCCCTTTTTGTTTGCGCTCGAGCGACGTAGCATCCGGACTGGACATTTTCCCGCAACGAACGGAGGCCCTTCGCCATGCTGGTGCGGTCCACATCCATTTCGAAACAGGCGTTCGAAGCCGGCACCGGCTGGCAACTGAAGCCCGAAGGCGCCTGCCGGGGCGAAGTCTGCATCCCGCTCTCGCAGCCGGTCGGCGAGACGATCGACGTCGCGCGCGTGGCGAAGGACATCGGCATGCCGCTGGTGGCCGAGCCGGCGCACGGGCTCTGGGCGCTCGGCCCCGCCTCGGTCAATTCCCGCGCGCTCGCCAGCGCGCAGGCGCCCGAACTCACCCTCCCCGACCTCGACGGCAAGCCCTTCCGGCTCTCGAGCCTGCTGGGGAAGAAGGTGCTGCTCTTCGCCTGGGCGCCCTACTGAGGCTGCTCCCGCGACCTGCCCGTGTGGCAGGCCCTGAGAGCCGAGCTTCACCCGAAAGGCTTCGAACTCGTCACCGTCGGACTCGACACGCTGGGCGAGGCGGGCTGCCGCGCCTTCATCGAGGCGGCGAAACCCGGGCATCCCTCGCTCATCGACCGGTACCACGTGCTCGCCGACCTGTTCGGCGTGATCAACATCCCGAGCAGCGTCTGGATCGACGAGCAGGGCATGATCGTGCGCCCGGCGGAAGCCGCGCCGGCCCCGCCGCAGCCCGACGGCCTCGGCTCGCGCTTCAGCATGCCGACGGAACTGCCGCAGCGCTTCCACGAGATCCGCGCCGAGGCGATGAAGATCAGGAAGGACGCCGCGGGCTACCACGCGGCGCTGCGCGACTGGGTGGAACACGGCGCGAAGAGCCGCTTCGCGCTCTCGCCGCAGGAGGTCGTCGACCGCTCGCGCCCGCGCGATGACGCGCGGGCGCGCGGCCACGCGCACTTCGCGCTTGCCTCGCAACTCGAGATCGACGGCCACCACGACGCCGCGGTGAAACATTTCCGCGAGGCGCACCGCCTGGTGCCGGAGAGCTGGACCTTCAGGCGCCAGGCCTGGTCGCTCAAGCCGGTCGGCGACGGCCCGCTGGCCCGATTCTGGCAGGGCCCGGACCCGGCGGCACCGGGCGACTGGCCCTATGCGGGCGACTGGCTGGCCGACATCCGCGAATCGGGGGCGGAGAACTACAGCGAGCCCTGGCGACCGTGAGCGGGTAAGGATCGTACATGCCGCAATCCTCGATCCGGCGCTACCTGCGCCACGGCATGCTGCCGCAGCTTGCGGTATTCGAAGCCGCGGCGCGCCTCGGCAGCTACACGCGCGCCGCCGAGGCGCTGCACCTTGCCCAGCCCACGGTCTCGACGCAGATCAAGAAGCTCTCCGACACCCTCAAGGTGCCGCTGTTCGAGCAGGTCGGCAAGCGAATGCACCTGACCGCGGGCGGCCGCGCGCTGCAGGCGGCGTGCAGGGAACTCTTCGGCAGCCTGGAACGGCTCGAGGACAGCCTCGCGGCGCTGCGCGACATGGAGCGCGGGCGGCTGCGGCTCGCGATCAGCACCACCGGCAAGTACTTCGCGCCGCGCCTGCTGGGCGCGTTCGTCGAGATTCACCCGACGATCGAGGTATCGCTGCGCCTGCACAACCGGCAGGCGCTGATCGAGCGTCTCGCCGAGAACGCCGACGACCTGTACATCTTCTCCAATCCGCCCGAGGACCTCGAGGTGGAGACCCAGGCCATCCTGCCGAACCCGATGGTGGTGTTGGCGCGCGCCGACCACCGCCTCGCGCGCAGGAAGCGGGTGCCTTTCCCGGCGCTCGCAGCGGAACCCTTCCTGATGCGCGAACCCGGGTCGGGCACGCGCAAGGTCGCCTACGAAGCCTTCGACCGGCACGGCATCCAGCCGAACGTACGCATGGAACTCTCGACCAACGAGGCGATCAAGCAGGCCATCCTCGGCGGCCTCGGCATCTCGATCCTGTCGCGCTACACGCTGGGGCTGGACACGGGCCATGACCGGCTGGTCGAGCTCAGGGTCGTGGGCTTCCCGATCCAGCGCGCCTGGCAGTTCGTCACGCCGGTGGGCAAGCAGATCCCGCCGGTGGCGCGCGCCTTCATGGACTTCGTGCGCGCCGAGGCCCGGTCGCTGGTGCAGGAACACCTGACCTAGGGCGTCGCTTCAGTCCAGCGCGCCTTCGACGCCGGCGATGTCCTCGCTGCGCGCAAAGCAGGTCTCGAGCACGACGACGATGCCGCGGGTGATGTCCGCGACCGGCATCGACGGCGCGCCGGCGCGCGCCTCCTGCTGCGTCGGCAGCACCGGCACGTGCAGGAAGCCCGCGCGGATGCGGCGCGGGCCCGCCGCCTGCATCAGGGCGTAGAACAGGTGGTTGCAGACGAAGGTGCCGGCGGTGTTGGAGACGGCAGCCTTGAGACCGGCCGCGCGCAGCGCGGCGACGCAGGCCTTCA
>DATCYZ010000085.1:0-11220 GCA_036526195.1 Burkholderiales bacterium | reverse complement strand
GACACCGATCAGCGATTCATGGCCGCCGATCATGGTGACCGCCGCGAGCGCCGCCTCGCGGCTCCAGTCGATGTCGGTCAGCCGGCGGATGTACGCGTCGGTGATGCGGATCGCGCCGCCCAGCAGCCGGTTGTGGCGCGTCGCGTCCGACAGGCCGGTGACGAAAGCCAGTTCGATCGACGCATCGTCAGGCCGCAGCGGCCGCAGGCTCACCGCCTGACCGATCACCGGCTGAAAGGACTCGAACAGTTTCGGGTCGGCGTTCATACAGGCAAAAAGGGGTCAGACCCCATAATTAATACAGGCAAAAAGGGGTCAGACCCCATAATTAAAACTTGATCCGCCCGCGCAGCATCTCGGACCACATCACCCAGTCCCCGGCGAAGCTGTAAAAGGGGTAGGTGAAGGTGGCGGGGCGGTTCTTCTCGAAGAAGAAGTGCCCGACCCAGGCGAAGGCATAGCCGCTCACCAGGCCCGCGAGCAGCCACCAGGCGTTCTGCGTGAGCAGCGCGGCGAGGAGAAAAACGACGCCCAGGCTGGTGCCGACGAAGTGCAGGCGCCGGCAGGTGCGGTTGGCGTGCTCGGAAAGGTAGTAGGGGTAGAAGGCGCGGAAACTTGCGTATTTCTCTGGGGCATCGGGCATCGGAGCCTCCCGGTTCAGGTTGCGGCAGGTTTGCGCAGCACCGCCTGCCCGGTGTCGAGGATGAGCGGCTCGAGTTCGTGCTGCGTGCAGAAATCATCCATCGCGCGCATGGCACCCGGATACAGCGGCGTCACGTAGTCGTCGCACAGCACGATGCCGCCGGGCGACAGGCGCGGCCAGAAATGCTCGAGGCAGGCGCGGGTGGGATCGTGCAGGTCGACGTCGACGTGGACGAACGCCCAGGGCTCGTCCGGCAGCTGGGCGAAGATGTCCGGGATCCAGCCCTTCAGCACCATGGTGTCCGGGTGCCCGGCGAACAGTGCGCAGACCGCGTCGAAGTCGGTTTGCTCGAAGCGCTGGCCGGAGGCGCCATGGTGGATGTTGCCGGTTCCGGGATCGACCCACACCGCGTCATCGTGCGGTCCGGTCGCGCTCAGGCCTTCGAAGCTGTCGACCAGGAACAGTTCCCCGCGACCTGCGGACAGTCGCGCGAGCATCAGCGCGGTCAGGCCGCGGAACACCCCGCACTCGGCGAAGCCGCCCGGAACCCGGTGCTCGAGCACCTGCTGGAAGTAACGCGCGAGTGCCAGCACCTTGAGCGGGCGCGACAGGAACTTCTCCGCCGGCTCGCGCGGCGTGCCGGTGGCGGCCCGGCAGGCGCGGTACATCTCCAGGAACGAGGCATCGCCGATGCGGATGTCGCGCAGCAGGACGTCCTGCTCCCGCTCCAGGTCGTGCGCCGCGTTCGTCCGCGCCATCTTCTGGCGCAGGGTGAGCGGATGAAGCCGGCTGATCCGCTTCAGGGCATCGACGGAATCCATGCGGGCCGGCGCGCCTTCACATGCCCGGGTAGACCGGTCCGCCGCCGCCCTCTGGCGTGACCCAGACGATGTTCTGCGTCGGGTCCTTGATGTCGCAGGTCTTGCAGTGCACGCAGTTCTGCGCGTTGATCTGCAGCCGCGGGTTCGAACCGTCGGCCTCGCGCACGATCTCGTACACGCCGGCCGGGCAGTAGCGCTGCTCGGGCGCGTCGTACAGCGCGAGGTTCACGTCCACCGGCACCTTCGCGTCCTTCAGCGTCAGGTGCACCGGCTGGTCCTCGCCGTGGTTGGTGTTCGAGAACGACACCGAGGTGAGCCGGTCGAAGGTCAGCACGCCGTCGGGCTTCGGATACTGGATCGGTTTCGCCTCGGTCTTCTTCAGCAGCGTCTCGTGGTCCGCGTGCGCGTGGCGCAGCGTCCAGGGGGCCTTGCCGCCGAACACGATCTGGTCGATGCCGACCATCAGCGAGCCGAGGTAGAGCCCCTTGGCCATCCACGGCTTGAAGTTGCGCGCGCGGTACAGTTCGTCGAACAGCCAGGACTGCCGGAAGGCCTCGGGGTAGGCGTCGAGCGCGTCCTGCGCGCGCCCGGCGCCGAGCGCCCCGAACGCGGCCTCGGCTGCCAGCATGCCGGACTTGATCGCCGCGTGGCTGCCCTTGATGCGCGAGGCGTTCAGAAAGCCCGCGTTGTCGCCGACCAGGCAGCCGCCGGGAAAGGCGAGTTGCGGCAGCGACTGCAGGCCCCCCGCGGTCAGCGCGCGCGCGCCGTAGGCAATGCGCTTGGCGCCTTCGAAGAAGCCGCGGATCGCCGGGTGCGTCTTGTAGCGCTGGAATTCCTCGTAGGGGCTGAGGTACGGGTTGGTGTAGGCGAGGCCGACCACGAAGCCCACCGCCACGAGGTTGTCCTCGAGGTGATAGAGGAACGAGCCGCCGTAGGTGTCGGACTCCAGCGGCCAGCCGGCGGTGTGCACCACCAGCCCCTTCTGGTGCTTCTCCGGCTTCACTTCCCAGAGTTCCTTCAGGCCGATGCCGTAGACCTGCGGGTCCACGCCCTCGCGCAGCCCGAACTTTTCCTCCAGCTGCTTGCCGAGGTGGCCGCGGCAGCCCTCGGCGAAGAAGGTGTACTTCGCGTGCAGTTCCATGCCGCGCTGGAAGGCGTCGGTCGGCTCGCCCGAGCGGCTCACGCCCATGTCGCCGGTGGCCACGCCGCGCACCGCGCCGGTGTCGTCGTAGAGGATCTCGGCGGCGGCGAAGCCCGGGAAGATCTCCACGCCGAGGGCCTCCGCCTGCTGGCCGAGCCAGCGCGTGACGTTGCCCAAGCTGACCACGTAGTTGCCGTGGTTCTTGAAGCAGCCCGGCAGCATCCAGTTGGGCGTGCGCATCGCGCCGGACGCGGTGAGGAAGAGGAACCGGTCCTCGGTGACCTCGGCATTCAGCGGCGCGCCCTTTTCCTTCCAGTCGGGAAAGAGTTCGGCAAGCGCGCGCGGGTCCATCACCGCGCCCGAGAGGATGTGGGCGCCAACCTCGCTGCCCTTTTCCAGGACGCAGACCGAGACCTCGGCGCCTTTCTCCGCCGACAGCTGCTTGAGACGGATCGCCGCCGCCAGGCCCGCAGGCCCGCCGCCGACCACCACCACGTCGTACTGCATCGATTCGCGTTCCATGCGTCGGATTATAGAATGGCGCCTTCCCGCAGGTGCAGGCCCCATGAAACAGACCCGGATTCCCGCTGCCGAAGGCCTTCGCCTCGCCCATGTCGAGCGCATTCCCATCCGCTGGGGCGACATGGACGCGATGGGCCACGTCAACAACACCACCTACTTCCGCTACATGGAGCAGTCGCGCATCAGCTGGTTCGACGCGCTGGTGCCCGAGGAATCGGCCTGGCGTTCGACCGGTATCGTCATCGTCAACGCCTCGTGCAACTACCGCCGCCCGATGACTTACCCGGGCACCGTGGAGGTGAAGCTCTTCGTCGGCGCGCCCGGCGGCTCGAGCGTGCCGACCTTCTACGAGTTGCGCGTCGACGACGATCCGGTGCCGTTTGCCGACGGTGCCGCGGTGGTGGTGTTCATCGACATGGAGACACAGAAGCCGGTGCGCATCCCGGCAGGCATCCGCACGCGGCTCGAGACCGCGCAGGCCGGGACATGAACGCGCCGCTGTGGTCTCCCTCGCCGGCGCGCGTGGCCGGCACGCGCCTCGCGCGTTTCATGAAGGAGGCGGGCAGCCACGCCGATTACGCAGGCCTGCACCGCTGGTCGATCACCGAGCCCGCGGCGTTCTGGAGCAGGGTGTGGGACTTCTGCGGCGTGCGCGGCGAGAAGGGCGCGCGCGTGCTGCTGGACGCGGATCGCATGCCGGGGGCGAAATGGTTCCCGGACGCGCGCCTGAATTTCGCCGAGAACCTGCTCGGCGAGGCGGACGACCGCGACGCGCTGGTGTTCTGGGGCGAGGATCGGGTGCGCCGGCGCCTGAGCCGCGCCGACCTGCATGCGCTGGTGTCGCGCCTCGCGCAGGCGCTCGCCGCCGCCGGGGTGAAGCGCGGCGACCGGGTCGCCGGCTACCTGCCGAACATGCCCGAATCTGTCGCGGCGACGCTCGCGACCGCGAGCCTTGGCGCCACCTGGTCGTCCTGCTCGCCGGATTTCGGCGTGCAGGGCGTGCTCGACCGCTTCGGCCAGATCGAGCCGAAGGTGTTCTTCTGCGCCGACGGCTACCTGTACGGCGGCAAGGCCTTCGACGCGCTGGAGAAGGCCGGGAAAATCGTGGCGCAACTGCCCTCGGTGGTTCGCTGCGTGGTGATGCCCTACGGTCCGGGCGTGGGCGGCGGCGATCCGGCCACGGTGCGCGGCGGGGTGTCGCTCGAGGCCTTCATCGCGCCCTTCGCCGCGCGCGCGATCGCGTTCGAGCAGGTGCCCTTCGACCACCCGCTCTACATCCTGTTCTCCTCGGGCACCACCGGGGTGCCGAAATGCATCGTGCACGGCACCGGCGGCACACTGCTGCAGCACCTGAAGGAGCACCAGCTGCAATCGGACGTGCGTCCTGGCGACCGGATGTTCTATTTCACGACGCTGGGCTGGATGATGTGGAACTGGCTGGTCTCCGGCCTGGCGAGCGGGGCCACACTGCTGCTCTATGACGGCTCGCCCTTCGTCTCGCGCGGCCGCGTGGTGTTCGATTTTGCCGATGCCGAGGGCATGACGCACCTCGGCACCTCGGCAAAGTTCATCGACGCTGTGGCCAAGGTCGGCCTGAAGCCGAAGCAGACCCACAGTCTGGCCGCACTGCGGACGATCCTCTCCACCGGCTCGCCGCTGATGGCCGAGGGCTTCGATTACGTCTACGCCTCGATCAAGGCCGATGTCTGCCTGTCGTCGATCTCCGGCGGCACCGACATCGTCTCCTGCTTCGTGCTCGGCAATCCAACCGGCCCGGTCTGGCGCGGCGAGATCCAGGCGCCGGGCCTGGGCATGGCGGTGGAAGTCTGGGACGAGACCGGACGCGCGCTGCCGCCCGGCGAGAAGGGCGAACTGGTCTGCACCGTGCCGTTTCCCTCGATGCCGGTGGGCTTCTGGAACGACCCGGACGGCGAAAAGTACCGCGCCGCCTACTTCGAGCAGTTTCCCGGCACCTGGCGCCATGGCGACTGGTGCGAACGGACCGCGCACGGCGGCATGGTCATCTACGGCCGCTCGGACGCGGTGCTCAATCCCGGCGGGGTGCGTATCGGCACCGCCGAGATCTATCGGCAGGTCGAGCAGCTCGACGAGGTGGTGGAGGCCATCGTCATCGGCCAGGACTGGCGCGGCGACGTGCGCGTGGTGCTGTTCGTCAAGCTGCGCGAGGGCCTGACGCTCGACAAGGCCCTGATTTCGCGCATCCGCGGCCGGATCCGCGACAACACCACGCCGCGCCACGTGCCCGACAAGGTGGTGCAGGTCGCCGACATCCCGCGCACCAAGAGCGGCAAGATCGTCGAACTCGCGGTGCGCGACGTGGTGCACGGCAAGGCGGTGAAGAACCTCGAGGCGCTCGCCAATCCCGAGGCGCTCGAGCTGTTTCGCGACCGGCCCGAACTGGCGGCGGATTGAGGGCCGGCTGAACGGCCCGTTCCGCGACGCTGCGTTTGTGGGGGTCGCGGACTGCGTGTAAACTTCTCCATCCGTGGACCGCTCGGGTCGATGACCAAATACGTTTTTGTCACAGGTGGCGTCGTTTCTTCCCTCGGGAAGGGAATTGCCGCCGCCTCTCTCGCCGCGATCCTCGAATCGCGCAGCATCCGGGTCACCAACATCAAGCTGGATCCGTACATCAACGTCGATCCAGGCACGATGTCGCCGTTCCAGCACGGCGAGGTGTTCGTCACCGAGGACGGCGCCGAGACCGACCTCGACCTTGGCCACTACGAGCGCTTCCAGAGCTCGAAGATGCGCCGCGCCAACAACTTCACCACCGGCCAGATCTACGAGTCGGTGATCAAGAAGGAGCGCCGCGGCGACTACCTCGGCGGCACCGTCCAGGTGATCCCGCACATCACCGACGAGATCAAGAACTTCATCAAGCGCGGCGCCGGCGAGGCCGAGGTGGCGATCGTCGAGATCGGCGGCACCGTGGGCGACATCGAGTCGCTGCCCTTCCTCGAGGCGATCCGGCAGATGGGCCTGGAACTCGGGCGCAACAACGTCTGCTACATCCACCTGACGCTGGTGCCCTACATCGCCTCCGCCGGCGAGATCAAGACCAAGCCGACCCAGCACTCGGTCAAGGAACTGCGCGAGATCGGCATCCAGGCCGACGTCCTGCTGTGCCGCACCGACCGCCCGCTGCCCGAGGACGAACGGCGCAAGATCGCGCTGTTCTGCAACGTGCAGAAGGAGGCCGTGATCTCGGCCTGGGACGTGGACTCGATCTACAAGATCCCGATGATGCTGCACGAGCAGATGCTCGACGAGATCGTCTGCCACAAGCTGGCCATCCTCGCGCGCGCGGCCAACCTGTCGGCCTGGCGGGCGCTGGTCGAGGCGCAGGAGAATCCCGAGCACGAGGTCAGCATCGCCTTCGTCGGCAAGTACCTCGACCTGCAGGATTCCTACAAGTCGCTCACCGAGGCGCTGACTCACGCCGGCATCCACACGCGCAGCCGGGTGAACGTGCAGTACTTCGATTCCGAAGAGCTCGAGCGCGACGGCACCGCGGCGCTGGAGAAGATGGATGCAATCCTGGTGCCCGGCGGCTTCGGCAAGCGCGGCACCGAGGGCAAGATCGCCGCCATCCGCTACGCGCGCGAGCAGGGCGTGCCCTACCTCGGCATCTGCCTCGGCATGCAGCTTGCCACCATCGAGTTCGCGCGCAATGCCTGCGGGCTCACGGACGCCAACAGCACCGAGTTCAACCCCGACACCCCGCACCCGGTGGTCGCGCTGATCGCCGAATGGCTCGACCGCACCGGCAAGGTCGAGAAGCGCACCGACAAGTCCGACCTCGGCGGCTCGATGCGCCTGGGCGCGCAACGCTGCCCCGTCGAGCCGGGCTCGCTCGCGGCCGAGATCTATGGCACCGAGGTGAACGAGCGCCACCGCCACCGCTACGAGGTGAACAACGCCTACGTGGCGCAACTCGAGGCCAAGGGCTACCGCGTCTCGGCGCGCACACCGAGCGAGAACCTGCCCGAGATGATGGAACTGCCCGGCCACCCGTGGTTCTTCGGCTGCCAGTTCCACCCCGAATTCACCTCCACGCCGCGCGCCGGACACCCGCTGTTCATTTCCTTCGTCACCGCCGCGCTGCGGCGCCGGGCGAAGCGCGCGGCGCCGGGCGGTTCGCTCTCGGTGGTCGCGGCATGAGCCGCGGCGGCGCGCCGTCATGAAGCTGTGCGGGTTCGAGGCCGGCCTCGATCGCCCGCTGTTTCTCATCGCCGGGCCCTGCGTCGTGGAGTCGCTGCAGTTGCAGCTCGACACCGCGGGCCGGCTGAAGGAGATCTGCGCCGCGCTCTGCGTGCCCTTCATCTTCAAGTCTTCCTACGACAAGGCGAACCGCAGTTCCGGTGCCTCGTTCCGCGGCCCCGGCATGGAAGAGGGCCTGCGCATCCTCGACGAGGTGCGCCGCCAGCTGAAGGTGCCGGTGCTCACCGACGTGCACACGACGGAAGAAGTGCCGACGGTCGCCGCGGTGGTCGACGTACTGCAGACGCCGGCCCTCCTCTGCCGGCAGACCGACTTCATCCGCGCCGCGGCCTCGACCGGCAAGCCGGTGAACATCAAGAAGGGCCAGTTCCTCTCGCCGCAAGAGATGAAGAACGTGGTCGACAAGGCGAAGGCCGCCGCACGCGAGGCCGGCAAGGCCGACGACGGCGTGATGGTCTGCGAACGTGGCTTTGCCTTCGGCTACGGCAACCTGGTCTCCGACATGCGCTCGCTCGCCATCCTGCGCGACACCGCCTGCCCGGTAGTGTTCGACGCCACCCACTCGGTGCAGCTGCCCGGCGGGCAGGGCACGGCCTCCGGCGGGCAGCGCGAGTTCATCCCGGTGCTCGCCCGGGCCGCGGTCGCCGCGGGCATCGCCGGCCTGTTCATGGAAACCCACCCGGATCCGTCGAAGGCGCTGTCCGACGGGCCGAATGCCTGGCCGCTCAAGCTGATGCAGCCGCTGCTGGAAACGCTGGTGGAACTCGATCGCTGCACCAAGCGCGCCGGCTTTGCCGAGGCGCTGCTGGCAGACCCTTCCCCCTGACCTCGACCGAACACGGGACCCGCCCATGAGCTCCATCGTTGACGTCGTCGCCCGCGAAATTCTCGATTCGCGCGGCAATCCCACCGTCGAAGCCGACGTGCTGCTCGAATCCGGCGTCATGGGGCGCGCCGCCGTGCCCTCGGGCGCCTCCACCGGCAGCCGCGAAGCCATCGAACTGCGCGACGGCGATGCCCGCCGCTACGGCGGCAAGGGCGTGCTGAAGGCCGTCGAGCACGTGAACACCGAGATCTCTGAGGCCATCATCGGCCTGGATGCCTCCGAGCAGGCCTTCATCGACCGGACCCTCGTTGACCTCGACGGCACCGACAACAAGTCGCGCCTTGGCGCGAACGCGATGCTCTCGGTGTCGATGGCGGTGGCCAAGGCCGCGGCCGAGGAATCCGGGCTGCCGCTGTACCGCTACTTCGGCGGCTCGGCGGCGATGCAGATGCCGGTGCCGATGATGAACGTGATCAACGGCGGGGCGCACGCCAACAACAGCCTCGACATGCAGGAACTCATGGTGGTGCCGGTCGGCGCGCAGAGCTTCCGCGAGGCGCTGCGCTGCGGCGCCGAGGTCTTCCAGTCGCTGAAGAAACTGATCCATGCGCAGGGCATGTCGACCGCGGTGGGCGACGAGGGCGGCTTCGCGCCCAGCCTGCCGAACCATGCCGCGGCCATCGAGCTGATTCTCGAGGCGATCGACAAGGCGGGCTACACCGCCGGCCAGGATGTGATGCTGGCGCTCGACTGCGCGAGCACCGAGTTCTTCGCCGAGGGCGCCTACGTGCTCGGCGCCGAGGGCCTGCGCCTTGCGCCCGAGGCCTTCGTCGATTACCTTGCGAAGCTGGTGGACCGCTTCCCGATCATCTCGATCGAGGACGGCATGGCGGAGAACGACTGGGCCGGCTGGAAGCTGCTCACCGAGCGGCTCGGCCGCAAGGTGCAGCTGGTCGGCGACGACCTCTTCGTCACCAACGTGCGCCTGCTGCGCGAAGGCATCCAGCAGGGCGTGGCGAACTCCATCCTGATCAAGGTGAACCAGATCGGCACGCTTACCGAGACCTTCGCGGCGATCGAGCTGGCGAAGCGCTCCGGCTACACCTCGGTGATCTCGCACCGCTCCGGCGAGACCGAGGACACCACCATCGCCGACATCGCCGTCGGCATGAACGCGCTGCAGATCAAGACCGGGTCGCTGTCGCGCTCGGACCGCACCGCAAAGTACAACCAGCTGCTGCGCATCGAGGAAGACCTCGGCGACTCGGTGACCTACCCGGGCCGCGACGCGTTCTACCAGGTCCGCTAGCGCGGGAGACGGCGCCGGCATGCGTGTCCTCGCCGTCGTCCTCGCGCTGCTCATCGTCCTCATCCAGTACCCGCTGTGGTTCGGCAAGGGCGGCTGGCTGCGCGTCTGGGAGGCCGAGCGCCAACTCGCCGAGCAGGTGGAGAAGAACCGCCGCCTGTCGCAACGCAACGCCGGACTCGCCGCCGAGGTGCGCGACCTGAAGCAGGGCTTCGACGCCGTCGAGGAGCGCGCCCGCTTCGAGCTCGGGCTGGTGAAGCGCGACGAGGTGTTCTTCCAGATCGTCGAGCCGGGCGCGCTGGTGCCCGCGCCGAAGCCGGCGCCGGCCGCGTCCGCGCCCGCGAAAAAGCCCGCGCCCGGAAAGCCCTGAGGCGCTACTGCGGCGGGCGCGCGGCGGCGCCGAGGTGGCGCTGCACGAAATCGCTCGCGCGGCGCAGCGAATCCTGGGTGGCGAGGTCGTCGGCGAAGGTGCGCACCTCCGGCGGACGGAAATCGAAGCCGCGTCCGACCCCCGGATAGACGATCAGCCGCGCCTCGCGGCCCTTCGCGCGCAACGATTCGATGCCGGTGAGGATCGGCCGGGTGCGCTGGTATTGCTCGTGCTCGCCGATGAACACCAGCACCGGCACGTTGAGCGCGTCGATCTCCGGGGCGTACTGGTAGACCTGCATCGGCTCGGGGGCATTCGGGTCCTGCCAGTGCGGGTACCAAGCGGCGTAGCAGGCGCTGCGCGCGAGGCGGCCCTGCGTCACCATGGCCTTCAGCGCGTAGTAGCCGCCGCGGGTGTGCGAGAGCAGGCAGGTCTTCGACTGGCCGGCCGCCTCGGGCAGCGACAGCGCATGGTCGACGGCCGCGGCGGCGTCGGCTTCGAGCACCGGGTCGTGGCGGATCGGGTAGGGGTCGATGAAGCGGCCCGCGAACAGGTCCGGGGCGAGCACCGTGAAGCCGCGCGCCGCGATGCGCAAGGGCAGCTTGCGGGTGAGTTCGTCGACGCCGCGCCGGCCGTGCAGGAACACGACCACCGGAAAGCGGCCTTCGGTGCGCGGGCGGTAGACGGTGGC
This sequence comes from Burkholderiales bacterium, assembly GCA_036526195.1. Lineage (GTDB taxonomy): Bacteria > Pseudomonadota > Gammaproteobacteria > Burkholderiales > SG8-39 > DATCYZ01. The sequence continues at coordinate 655 of DATCYZ010000085.1, read as the reverse complement.
GGGCACTTCGGTGTCGCCGTTGCGAAACGCGCTCGGCCGGGTGATGACCGGGTGGCTGGCGTGGGCGGGCAGGCGGCCGTCCTCCCACCAGTCGCGGTCCCACCACCATTTCTGCGCGTCCTGGGGATACGCGCGGGAGACCCACGGCCCCTCGGCCCCGGCAGTCCCCGCGACAAGCGCGAGGCACAGCATCATCCAGCGCATCGAATGCTCCGTTTCCGAACCTCCCGCATGGTTGCAGATCGGGCGGGGCTGCGCTAAAAGATTCATCAATACGGGCCTGCGAAACCGCTTATGGCCCGGCCCCCGGAGGCCGCCGATGCAACTCACCCCCGAGCAATGCGCGCAGTTCGATCGCGAGGGATACCTGTTCTTCCCCGCGCTCTTCACCCCTCAGGAAATCGCGGTGCTGAACGCCGAGGTGCCCGCGCTCTACGCCCAGCGCCGGCCCGAGAACGTGCGCGAGAAGACCGGCGACGTGGTGCGCACCAATTTCGCCGCCCACCTGTACAGCGCGCCCTTCGCGCGCCTCGGCCGGCACCCGCGCATGGTGAAGCCGGTGGAGCAGCTGCTCGGCGAACAGCTGTACATGCACCATTTCAAGGTCAACGGCAAGATGGCCTTCGACGGCGACGTCTGGCAATGGCACCAGGAT
>DATCYZ010000084.1:0-2929 GCA_036526195.1 Burkholderiales bacterium | reverse complement strand
CGGCGGGCGCGCGCGGCGGCAGGAAGGCGCCGGCGGCGCCGCCGCCCAGTTCGACGCGCCACGCGAGGGCCCCCGCCCCGTTGCCCGCGACGAACACCGAAAGGCCGTCGCGTTCGGCGACGCGGTGCGGCAGCGACCTTGCGGTGTCGAGGTCGTCGACGAAGACGGCGAAGGGCTTGCCCTGCGTGAGCAGTGAATCGAGGCCGCGCCAGGCGCCGTAGGGCTGCGCCACCAGCGCGCCGAGCAGGCCGCGGGTGCCGGGTGAGCGCGCCGCGTCGGTGCTGCCCGGGCCGAGCACCAGCAGCGGCGTGCTGCGGCCGGACTGGCGCATCGCCAGCAGCAGCGTCGGCAGGTCGGCGCTCGCCTCCGGGCCGAGCGAGGCCAGCAGCACGACGGCGAGGTCGCGCACGTCGGCGCCGGCCTCGCGCAGGCGCAACGCGGTTCCCGAGCCCGCATTGACCATCGCGCGCGCGCGCCCCTCCCGCCAGAGCAGGAAGCCGGACTGCGCGCGCGCCGCCGTGAGGCTGGCATCGCCCGAGCCGAGCACCTGCAGGTGCGCGCCCTGCGACGGACAGGCCTGGGCAAGCGCGTGGGTCGCGCTGCATGCGAGGACGGCGGCGGCGAGAAGCGTGCGCATCGGTGACGGTTATGATGGCGAGGGAGGATCATCTCATGCAGGACGAAGCCGCCGGCTGGCGCGCGCTGGCCGCGCTGTACAACGCGCTTGCCACGGCGAGCGTCGTGGCGACCGTGGTGCGGCGGGGCGAGCCGGCGGCGCGCGAACTGGTGTTTAGCCTGTTTCGCCGTCAGCACCTGGAGAAGTTCCTGCCCGGGCTCGCCAAGCTCGGGCTTGACCGCGAACCGCACGCGGTGGCCTGCGCGCTGTACCACTATCACTCGAACGCGCTCGGCGGGGTGAAGACCGAATACCTGCGCGAATCGGACCGCAAGGCCTGGGTGCGCTACCCGCCGCCGCGCTGGATGTGGCGCGGCACCTCGATCGCCGCGATCCCGCACTCGGTCTCGGCCGCCATGCTGCACGGCTGGCACGGGCACAACGGGGTTTCTCTGGGCAACCCGCGGCTCGGCTTCGTCTGCACCGGCATGACGGTGGACGGCATGCCGGGGCTGGAGGGGTACTACCTTGAGCACGACCGCGACCTCGCGGAGGACGAGCGCGTGCGCTTCGCCTACGGCGAGGACACCATGCCGCGCGTCGACCCGGCGACGATGCCGGCGCTCGAGGCGGCCGCGTGGCCCGCGGAGCGCCGCGCGCGCACGCACCGCGCCTATGCCACGGCCTACATCCGCACGCTGCTCGAAGTGCTCGACGCGCTGCCGGACGCGCCGGCCGCGCGCGAAACCTTCGCCCATGCGGCGCGCCTGACCGGCCTGCAGTTCCACGAGGACACGGCGGGCAGTCTCGGCCTGCCCACCAACCTGAACACCGGATCGACGCAGAGCGCGGCGCAGTTCGCGCAGTGGCTCGCGGCAATGCTGGCAGCGCAGGGAGAATCGGTGAAGGTGACTTCGAGTGCGAAGGGGGCGGATGTCCGCATGGCCGGCTGGCGCCTGCTGCAGGGCGCGGCGAGCGTGGACCGGATCGCCGCCTTCGAGGCGTGGAACGCGCTCTGGACCGGCGCCTGCGCGGCGCACGACCGGTTTCTCGCGCTCGAAGCGACACCCGCGAGCCTCGGCAGCGGGTTTGCGGTGCACTGGCGAATCGTGGCGCGCGCGTGACCGCGCCGGCCCTCGTCATCGTGAACCCGGTGGCGGGCCGCGGCCGGGTGCGCGCGCAGTGGCCGCAGGCGGAACAGGCATTGCGCCGCGCAGGCGTGCGCTTCGAGGCGGTGGAGACCGCGGTGGCCGGCGATGCCGAGCGGCGGGCGGCGCAGGCCGCCGCCGAAGGCCGCTGCGTGATCGCCGCCGGCGGCGACGGCACGGTGCATGAGGTGGTCAACGGCCTGCTGCGCGCCTCGAACGGCGCGGACACGGTGCCGCTTGGTGTGCTGCCGCTCGGCAGCGGCGACGATTTCGCGAAGATGCTGCCCCCGGCGGCAATCCCCGGCGCGCGCGCGCGCGGACTGGACGACGCCGTGGCACGCATTGCCGCAGGGCAGGTGCAGCGTTTCGACGCCGGTCGCATCGAGGCCGGCGATGCAGCCGACGGCGTGCGCTTCTTCGCCAACGGCATGGACATCGGCTTCGGCGCGCGCGGCGCGGCCAACGCAGCGGCCATGCCGCAGGCGCTGAAAGGGCAGGCGCGCTATCTCGGTGCGCTGGCGAAGACGCTCGTACACTATGCCAATCCGCGCGTGCGCCTGACGCTGGACGACGCGGCGCCGCTGGAGCTGGAGACGACGATGACCGCGATCATGAACGGGCGCAGTTTCGGCGGTAGCTTCTGGGTCTGCCCGCAGGCGGAAGTCCGGGATGGCTGGCTCGACGTGATGATCGCCAGCGCGCTCGGACGCATCGCGATCCTCGGCCTGGTGCCGCGCATCATGCGCGGCACGCACGTGGGCGATGCCCGCGTGCAGATGCGGCGCGCGCGCCGCGTGCGGATCGAATCGGCCTCGCCCATGGCGGTGGAGGCGGATGGCGAACTGCCGTTTGCGCCGGTGCACCGGCTCGAGGTGACGGTGCTGCCGGGCGTGCTGCGCGTGCTGGCAGGGCCAGCGATCGGCTAAAGCAGCAGCATCCCGGCGATGCCGCCGGCGCCGAGCAGCCAGAGCGGGTTCATTTTCGAGGCCAGCATGCCGGTGGCGGCCGCCACCGCGATCAGCACGTGGCGCCAGTCGGCGCCGGCCGGCGTGGAGATCATGTAGCCGCCGGCGAAGATCAGCCCGACCGTGAGCGGCGCGAGGCCGCGCTGGATCGCGCGTCGCCAGGGCGCCTCGCGAAACCGTTCCCACAGGTCGCCGAGGTA
>DATCYZ010000083.1:0-12681 GCA_036526195.1 Burkholderiales bacterium | reverse complement strand
CGCGGGCTGTATCGACTCGATTTTCGAGCCCGCCATTTTCTCCTCGACCACGCGACGGATGGCCTTTTCGTCCGCGACGGCGGACAGCGAGAACACGAGCATCAATGCGGCGACGGCGGAACGGATCATCATTTCTCCACGAAGCGCGTCAGCCGATGGCGTGACGCATGAGCAGGTTCTTTACGACAGGCAGGCGATCGACAAGTTGCAGCCCGGTATTCCGAAGCGAGGCGAGCACGCCGTTACGGGCGCCGAACAGCTGCTGCAGGCCGTGCACCGTGGCGTCCATGGCGAACACGGGCTCGGCGCGTGCGCGTGCGTAGCGCCGCAACAACGCATGGTCGCCCGCATCGCCCTGCGGCGGGCGCCCCGACAGCACGGCGGCAAGTTCGCGCGCGTCCTGGAAACCGAGGTTCGCGCCCTGCCCAGCAAGCGGATGCACCACGTGCGCAGCGTCACCGAGCAGCGCAACCCGCGGCGCAATGATGCGCGGCAGGCGCAGCCGGCGCAGCGCAAAGCCGCGCGCCGGCGTAACCAGGGTAAGCGCGCCAAGCACGCCCTGCGACGCCCTCCGCACCTCGGCGCACAGGGCGTCGGCGTCCAGCCCCATGCGGTGTTCGGCCAGCCCCTCGGGCAGGGACCACACCATGGACACCCGGTTGCCCGGCAGGGGCAGCAAGGCGAGCACGGCATCGCCCTGGAACCACTGAAACGCGGTGCCCTGGTGCGGCCGTTCGCAATCGAAGTTCGCCACCACGGCGGTCTGGCCGTAGGGCTCGGGGCGCGCGTCCAGTCCGGCCCGCGCGCGCACGAAGGAGTTCGCGCCGTCGGCGCCCGCAACCAGCGCGGCGCTCAATGTGCGGCCGTCGGCGAGTTGCACTCGCGCGGCATCCGCGCCGATGTCCAGGTCGGTGCAGTGCGCTTCGTGCAGCACGGTCACGGTCTCGCAGCCCTCGATCCCCTGCCAGAGCGCGGACAGGAGTTCGGCCTCCTCGACGATCCAGGCGAGCTCCGACACGCCGGTGCGATAGGCATCGAACTCGAGCATCGCGCGGCCGTCGTCGCCGAAGACGCGCATCGCGTGCACCGGCGCGAGGCGCGAAGGCGCCATCCGCTGCCAGACACCAAGCCCCGAAAGGAACGCGGCGTTTGCCGGACTGATCGCGTACAGGCGCGAATCGAGCGCTGCGCCCTGCGGGCGCGCCCCGGGCGCGTGCGGCGCGCTCGCCAGCAGTGCGACCGACAGACCGCGCGCGGCGCGCGCAAAAGCGGTTCCCACGAGGCCTGCCCCGATCACGGCGACGTCGAAATTCATGCCCGCATTCTAACGGCGGGCCCGCAGAAGCCCCCGCGTAAGGCCCGGGCAGCCGCCCCGCCACCCGATCACGCGCCTTGACCGATCCCCGGACGGGGGCGAAAATGCCGGCCCCGCAGCCTGTGCACGGCACCCTCGCGTTCGCGCAGGCCCGGTTCTTGCAGTTTGCGGTTTTTGCAGATTGGCGAATTAGCTCAGCTGGTTAGAGCGACGGAATCATAATCCGTGGGTCCCGTGTTCGAATCACGGATTCGCCACCACCCTATTCGTGCTTCCCGGGACGCGCCGCCTACAATAGGCCCTCGTTCCCCGGGGAGACACCCGATGCATCCGAACCCGACCCTGCGCAGCGCCCTCCGATTCCTGGTTCTCGTCCTCGCCCTGGGCCTGACGGCCGGCGGGGTCGCCGACGCGCTGGCGCAGCTGCGGCCGATCCCGCCGAAGGCCAAGCGCGGCGAACTGCGGCACCTGCAGGGCATGGTGGTCGAGATCGACGGCGCCGCGGTGCCGCTCGCCTCGGGCGCCCAGATCCGCGATCCGGACAACCGCATCGTGCTGCCGGGCGCGCTGCCCGGTCGCGTCATCGTGCGCTACCTGCTCGACGCCCAGAACCATGTGAGCGGCGTGTGGATCCTGAGCCCGCAGGAAGCCGCCCGGCCCGACCGCGGGAACTGAGCGCGGCACGCGCCCCATGGCCGGCAAGTTCCACATTCGCACCTTCGGGTGCCAGATGAACGTCTACGACTCGGACCGCATGGCCGATGCCCTGGCCGCGGCAGACGGCCTCGAGCGCACCGACCAGGCCGAGGACGCCGACCTGATCGTGCTCAACACCTGCTCGGTGCGCGAAAAGGCAGCCGAAAAGGTGTTTGCCGACCTCGGGCGCTTTCGCGCGCTGAAGGCCGCGCGCCCCGGGATGATGATCGCGGTCGGCGGCTGCGTCGCCAGCCAGGAAGGCGAAGCCATCGTCGAGCGCGCACCCTTCGTCGACGTGGTGTTCGGCCCCCAGACGCTGCACCGGCTGCCGGAACTGCTCGCGAAGCGCCGCGCAAGCGGCCGGCCGCAGGTCGACATCCGCTTCCCGGAAATCGAGAAGTTCGACCACCTGCCGGCGCCGCGCGTCAGCGGCCCGACGGCCTTCGTCTCGATCATGGAGGGCTGCAGCAAGTATTGCACCTTCTGCGTGGTGCCCTACACGCGCGGGCCGGAAGTCTCGCGCCCCTTCGACGACGTGATCGCCGAAGTCGCCGCGCTCGCGGCGCAGGGCGTCGCCGAGGTCACCCTGCTCGGCCAGAACGTCAATGCCTGGCGCGGCACGATCGAAGGCGTCGAGGCGGATTTCGCCGCGCTGCTCGGCTATGTCGCCGAAGTCGAAGGCATCGGCCGCATCCGCTACACCACTTCGCACCCGCGCGAGTTCACGCAGCGGCTGGTCGATGCGCACGCGCGACTGGAAACGCTAGCCGCGCACGTGCACCTGCCGGTGCAATCCGGCGCGGACCGCGTGCTCGCGGCGATGAAGCGCGGCTACACCGCGCTCGAGTACCGCTCGATCGCCCGGCGACTGCGCGCGGCGCGCCCCGGGCTGAGCCTGTCCTCGGATTTCATCGTCGGCTTTCCCGGCGAGACCGCGGCCGACTTCGAGGCGACGCTCGCCTTCGCGCGCGAGATCGGCTTCGATGACTCGTTCTGCTTCCTCTACAGCCCGCGCCCCGGCACCCCGGCCGCATCGCTCGAGGACCCCGTGCCGGAGGCGGAAAAGCGCGAGCGCCTGCAGCGCCTGCTGGCGGTGATCGAGGCGAATGCCGCGACAATCCGCGAATCGATGCTCGGCAGCGTGCAGCGCGTGCTGGTCGAAGGTCCCGCGCGGCGCAATCCCGGCGAGCTCAGCGGACGCAGCAGCAGCCACCACACGGTGAACTTCGCGGGACCGCAGCGGCTCATCGGCCGCTTCGTCGACGTGCGCATCGTGTCGGTGCTCGCGCATTCGCTGCGCGGCGAGGTGCTGGTGCAGGAAGCCGCCCTGCAGTGAGCGCGGGCGCCGAAGCAGACCGCCCGGTCCGCGTGCGGCTCGAGCCGCTGGACAACCCGCGCCTTGCGCGCCTGTGCGGGCCGCTGGACGCGAACCTGCGGCAGATCGAGTCGGCGCTCGATGTCTCGATCCGGCGCCGCGGCGGCCAGTTCACCCTGCGCGGCGCCCCCGAGCAGGCGCGGCAGGCGGCGCTCGCCATCGAAAGCTTCTACGCGCGCGCCGAGGAGGACCTGTCAATCGACGACGTGCAGCTGGGGCTGGCCGAGATCACGCAGGGACGCGGCACCCCGGCGGACGGCGGCCCGCAGTTGCTGACGCGGCGGCGCGACCTGCACGGCCGCACCCCGCACCAGAACGAGTACATCGCCAACATCCTCGCGCACGATGTCACCTTCGGCATCGGTCCCGCCGGCACCGGCAAGACCTTCCTCGCGGTGGCCTGCGCGGTGGACGCCCTCGAGCGCGACGCGGTCAAGCGCATCGTGCTGGTGCGACCCGCCGTCGAGGCGGGCGAGCGCCTGGGCTTCCTGCCCGGCGACCTCGCGCAGAAAGTCGACCCCTACCTGCGGCCGCTGTACGACGCCCTCTACGACCTGATGGGCTTCGAGAAGACCGGGCACCTGCTCGAGCGCGGCACCATCGAACTCGCGCCGCTCGCCTACATGCGCGGGCGCACGCTGAACCAGGCCTTCATCATCCTGGACGAGGCGCAGAACACCACGCCCGAGCAGATGAAGATGTTCCTCACGCGCATCGGCTTCGGCGCGAAGGCCGTGGTGACCGGGGACGTGACGCAGATCGACCTTGCGCGCGGACAGAAAAGCGGCCTGATCGAGGCGCGGCGCATCCTCGCGACGGTGCGCGGCATCGCCTTCACCGAGTTCAGCGCCAAGGACGTCGTGCGCCACCCGCTGGTGGCGCGCATCATCGATGCCTACGAAAGCAACGACCGGGCGAAAGGCGCCGACTGAAGTCGCGATCGCCGTGCAACGCGCCTGCGCCTCGCGCGCGGTGCCCGCGCCCGCGCGACTGCGCGCCTGGGCAGGCGCGGCGGCGCGCGGCGCCACCGAAGTGACCCTGCGCGTGGTCGGCGCGCGCGAGGCGCGCCGCCTGAACCGCGACTACAGAAAGCGCGATGCCGCCACCAACGTGCTCACCTTCTGCTACGGCAGGCGGCCCTGGCGCGGCGACATCGTGCTGTGCCATCCGGTGATCGCGCGCGAGGCGCGCGCGCAGGGAAAATCACTCGACGCGCACTACGCGCACATGGTGGTGCACGCGATGCTCCACCTGCGCGGCCACGACCACCGGCGCCATGACGAGGCGCTGCGCATGGAGCGCCTCGAGCGCAGGACACTCGCACAACTCGGAGTGGCCGACCCGTACGCGGTAGAATCCACGCGTCCCCGACGATGAACGACCCCTCAAGACCGAGCCTGCTCGAGCGGCTCTCCGAATTCCTGCTGCGCGAGCCCGAAGACCGCGAGCAGCTGATTCGCCTCCTGCGCTCGGCGCACCAGCGCAACCTGCTCGACGCCGATGCGCTCTCGATCATCGAGGGCGCGCTGGTGGTGTCGGAGATGCAGGTGCGCGACATCATGATCCCGCGCGCGCAGATGGACGTGATCGACATCCGCTCGAAGGTGGAAGACTTCATTCCCGGGATCATCTCCACCGCGCACTCACGCTTTCCGGTCATCGACCAGAACCGCGACGACGTGATCGGCATCCTGCTCGCCAAGGACCTGCTGCGCCACTACGCCGAGGAATCCTTCAACGTGCGCGAGATGCTGCGCCCGGCGGTGTTCGTGCCGGAATCCAAGCGCCTGAACGTGCTGTTGCGCGAGTTCCGCGCCAGCCGAAACCACATGGCGATCGTCGCCGACGAGTACGGCGGCGTCGCCGGACTGGTGACCATCGAGGACGTGCTCGAGCAGATCGTCGGCGACATCGAGGACGAATACGACTTCGACGAGGCGAGCGACAACATCCTCGTTGAGCCGGGCGGGCGCTGGCGCGTGAAGGCGCTCACGCAGATCGCCGACTTCAACGCCGCCTTCGACACCGCGTTGCCGGACGACGAGTACGACACCGTCGGCGGGCTGGTGATTGCCGCGCTCGGCCGGCTGCCCAAGCGCGGCGAGACGGTGCTTGCCGCGGGGTTCCGCTTCAACGTGCTGCGCGCGGACAGCCGGCGCGTCTACACGCTGATCGTCGAAAAGCAGAAGTGAATCCGGCGCGGGGGGCGGCGGCGTTCGCAGCGGGCGCGGCGTCCGTCCTCGGCTACGCGCCCATCGGCGCCTGGCCGCTCACGCTGGCGGCATTCTCGGTGCTGCTGCACCTGTGGGGCACCGCCGCCACGCCGCGCGCCGCGGCGCTCGCGGGTTTCCTCTTCGGCCTCGGCCAGTTCGGCTTCGGCGTGTCCTGGGTCTACATCAGCCTGACGCGCTTCGGCGGCATGCCGGCGCCGATCGGCGTGATCGCCACGACCGGCTTCTGCGTGGTGCTCGCGCTCTACCCGGCCGCCGCCGGCGCGCTGCAGGCGCGGCTTCGCGTCGGGCCGGCGCTGCGCGCGATGCTGCTCGCCCCGGCGGCCTGGGTGCTGCTCGAACGGGGCCGCGGCTGGCTGCTCACCGGCTTTCCCTGGCTCAATGCGGGTGACGCGGCCATCGACACGCCGCTCGCGGGATTCGCGCCGGTCGGCGGCCTCTCGCTGGTGTCCCTTGCCGTCCTCGTGGCGGCGGGCGCCCTCGCCTGCCTGGTCGCGGGCCACGCGCGACGCGTCGCCGGCGCGGTGCTGGTGGGGTTGATTGCCTGCGGCGCCCTGCTGCGCCTGCCGGCGTGGACCACGCCCGAGGGCGGGCCACTCGCGGTGGCGCTGTTGCAGGGCAACGTCCCGCAGGAGATGAAATTCGACCGCCAGCGCTACGCCGAGACCCTGGAGACCTACGCGCGACTGGCCGAAGGCACGCGCGCGAGGCTCATCGTGCTGCCCGAGACCGCGCTTCCCGGGTTCCTCGAGCGCATCGACCCGGCTTACCTCGGGCGACTCGAGGCGGCGGCGAAGCGCAACCAGGGCGACCTGCTGGTCGGCGTGCCGGTCCGCGATTCGGCCACGCGCTACACCAACAGCGTGCTGTCGCTCGGCAGCGCGCCGCGCCAGCGCTACGACACGGCGCACCTGGTGCCCTTCGGCGAGTTCATTCCGCCGGGCTTCGACTGGGTGCTGCGCCTGCTGTCGATTCCGCTGTCGGATTTCACCGCCGGCGCGACGGACCAGGCACCGCTCGCGCTCGCCGGCCAGCGCGTCGCCGTGAACATCTGCTACGAGCATGCCTACGGCGCGGCGATCGCGCGCACGCTGCCGCAGGCGAGCCTGCTGGTGAATGTTTCGAACGTGGCGTGGTTCGGCGACTCGCTCGCCCCCGCCCAGCACATGGCGATCGCGCGCATGCGCGCCCTCGAGACCGGGCGCATGCTGCTCACCGCCACCAACACCGGCATCACCGCCGTCATCAACCACGACGGGGAAGTCGTCGCGCGCCTGCCGCAGTTCGTCGAGGGCCGGCTCGAGGCGGTGGTCCAGGGGCGCCGCGGCGCGACGCCCTACGTGCGCCTTGGCGACGCGCTTGCGCTCGCCGTCTGCGCGCTCTTCGTGCTGCTCGCCTTCGCGCAGGCGCGGCGCGCGCAGAGCCGCTAAAATCAGCGCCTGCCCACGCCGCGCAACACGCGCGGCGAAGCCACCGCACGCATGCTCACGTTCCAGCAACTCATCCTCCGCCTCGAACAGTTCTGGGACCGCCAGGGCTGCGCCCTGCTGCAACCCTACGACATGGAAGTCGGCGCGGGGACCTTCCATACCGCCACCTTCCTGCGCGCCATCGGGCCGGAGCCCTGGCGCGCCGCCTACGTGCAACCCTCGCGCCGGCCGAAGGACGGACGCTACGGCGACAACCCGAACCGTCTGCAGCACTACTACCAGTACCAGGTGGCGCTCAAGCCCTCGCCGCCGGACATCCAGGACCTGTACCTCGCCTCGCTTGCCGAGCTCGGCGTCAAGGCGGCCGAGCACGACATCCGCTTCGTCGAGGACGACTGGGAATCCCCCACGCTCGGCGCCTGGGGCCTGGGCTGGGAGGTGTGGCTCGACGGCATGGAGGTCACGCAGTTCACCTACTTCCAGGAGGTGGGCAGCCTCGCCTGCCGGCCGGTGCTCGGCGAGATCACCTACGGCCTGGAGCGGCTCGCGATGTACCTGCAGGACGTCGAGAGCGTCTACGACCTGGTCTGGACGCCGGGCGTGACCTATCGCGACGTCTACCACCAGAACGAGGTCGAGCAGTCGCGCTACAACTTCGAGTTGTCGAACACCGAGATGCTGTTCCGCCATTTCGTCGAGTACGAGGCCGAGGCGAAGCACCTGGTCGAGGCGCAGGCGGTGCTGCCCGCCTACGAGATGGTGATGAAGTGCTCCCACACCTTCAACCTGCTCGACGCCCGCGGCGCCATCTCGGTCACCGAGCGTGCCGCGTACATCGGCCGGGTGCGCGCGCTCTCGCGGCTGATCGCCCAGGCCTACTTCGAATCGCGCGAACGGCTCGGGTTCCCGATGCTGGCGGCGCCCGGGAAGGCCGCCTAGGTGAAATCGACGCTGCTCGTCGAGTTGCGCACGGAGGAGCTGCCGCCGAAGTCGCTCCTGCGCCTCGCTGAAGCCTTCCACGCGGGCGTGCTCGACGCGCTGAAGGCGGCGCGCCTCGCCGGCGCCTGCGACGGACGCATGTTCGCGACCCCGCGACGCCTTGCCGTGCTGATCCCCGACGTGCTCGCGCGCGCCCCGGACGCGGAACAGGAACTGAAAGGCCCGAGCGTCAAGGTGGGCCACGACAAGGACGGCAAGCCGACGCAGGCGCTCATCAAGTGGGCCGCATCGCGCGGCGTCGCGCTCGAAGCGCTGGAGCTGCGCAGCCAGCCCAAGGGCGACGTGTTCGTCGGCCGCGTCACGGTGAAGGGCGCGTCGCTCGACGACGCCCTGCCGGCGATGGTGGCCGAGGCGCTGGGCAAGCTGCCCGTGGCGAAACTCATGCGCTGGGGCGCGGGCGAGGCGCAGTTCGTCCGTCCGGTGCACGGCCTGGTGATGCTGCACGGCGAGCGCGTCATCGAGGGCGAGGTGCTCGGCGTTCGCGCCGGGCGTTCGACCCGCGGCCATCGCTTCCTCGGCGCCGGCGAGATCGTGCTCGCGAGCGCCGACGCCTACGCGCAGTCGCTTGCCGAGGACGGTCGGGTGATCGCCGATTTCGCCGAGCGGCGCGCCGACATCGAGGCGCAGCTCCTCGCCGAGGCGCGGCGCCGCGACGCGAGCCTCGGCGAATACCGCGACCTGCTCGACGAAGTCACGGCACTGGTCGAGCTCCCCACGGTGTACGCGGGCACGTTCGACCCCGCATTCCTCGAGGTGCCGCAGGAATGCCTGATTCTCACCATGCGGCAGAACCAGAAGTACTTCCCGCTCTTCGGCGCCGACGGCCGGCTGCGACCGGAGTTCCTCATCGTCTCGAACATGCGCGTGACGGACCCGCGCCACATCATCAGCGGCAACCAGCGCGTGGTGCGCCCGCGGCTGGAAGATGCGCGTTTCTTCTACCTCCAGGACCGCAGGCAGCGGCTCGAGGAACGCGTGCCCGGCCTTGCGCGCGTCGTCTATCACAACAAGCTCGGCAGCCAGCTCGAGCGCGTGCAACGCATCAGGCTGCTCGCCGGCCACATCGCGCGCGAGCTCGGCGCGGACCCGCTGCTGGCGGAGCGTGCCGCGGAACTGGCCAAGGCCGACTTGCTCACCGGCATGGTGGGCGAGTTCCCGGAACTCCAGGGGGTGATGGGGCGCACCTACGCGCTGCACGACGGCGAGCCGGTGGAGGTGGCCGACGCCATCGAGGCGCACTACCGGCCGCGCTTTGCCGGCGACGCGCTGCCCGGGGGCATGATTGCCAGCGCGGTGGCGCTGGCCGACAAGCTCGATGCGATCGCCGGGCTGTTCAGCATCGGACAGCAACCGACCGGGGAGAAGGACCCGTTCGGCCTGCGTCGCGCGGCCCTCGGCATCGTGCGCATCCTGGTGGAGAACGCGCTGCCCCTGTCGGTGCAGGATCTCGCCAGGGCGGCGTTCGAACCCTTCGCGGCGAAGGCGCCGCTGGAACTGGCAGGATTCCTCTACGACCGGTACACCGGTTACCTGAAGGATCTGGGCTTCACCACGCTCGAGGTCGATGCGGTGCTCAGCCTGTTGCCGGCCCGCCTCGACGCGGTACCGCGACAACTCGAGGCGGTGCGCGCCTTCCAGCAACTGCCTGAAGCGGCGAGCCTCGCTGCGGCCAACAAGCGCGTGGCGAACGTGCTGCGCCAGGCGGAGGCGAAGGGCGAGGCCTTCACCACGGTGGCGCGCGGCGAGCTGAAGGACGCCGCGGAACTCGCCTTGTTCGACGCGCTCGTGTCGGTGCGCGAGCGCGCGGGCGCGCTGCACGCGCAGGGCGACTACACCGGCTGCCTCAAGGCCTTCGCGGTGCTCAAGGCGCCGGTGGACGCCTTTTTCGAATGCGTGATGGTCATGGCCGAGGATCCGGCGCTGCGCCGCGCGCGCCTTGCGCTGCTGCGCGAGCTGCGCGAGGCCATGAACCGGGTGGCCGACATCTCGAGGCTGGCGACATGAAGTCCGTGGAAGGACGACTCGCATGAAGCTCGTGGAAGGACGACTCGCATGAAGCTCATGGAAGGACGACTCGCGTGAAGCTCGTCGTGCTCGACCGCGATGGCACCATCAATCACGACAGCGACCATTACATCAAGTCGCCGGCGGAGTGGAAGCCGATCGCCTCGAGGCTTCCGGCGATCGCGCGGCTCAACCATGCCGGCTTTCGCGTGGTGGTGGCGACCAACCAGTCGGGCATCGCGCGCGGGCTGTTCGACGCCACGACGCTGAACGCGATCCACGACACCATGCACCGCGCCGCGGCGCAGGTCGGGGCGCGCATCGACGCGGTGTTCTTCTGCCCCCATGCCGCGGACTCGGACTGCCCCTGCCGCAAGCCGAAGCCCGGCATGCTGGTCGAGATCGGAAAGCGTTTCAACGTCGCGCTGCCCGACAGCCACATGGTGGGCGACACGATTCGCGACCTCGGCGCGGCCGCGGCGGCCGGCATGCGGCCGGTGCTGGTGCTGACCGGCAGGGGCCGCGCCACGAAAAAGGCGGGCGGCTTGCCTGCCGGCACGCAAGTGTTCGACGACCTGGCCGGCTTCGCCGCCATGCTCGCGCCATGACGCTGCTGCGCTCCGTTCTGTTTGCGCTCGCGCTCGTTCTCCTCACCCCGCCCTACGCGCTCATCGCGCTGGCGACCTTTCCCCTGCCCCGGCTCGCGCGCTACCGCGTGATCTCGGGCTGGGCGCACATCGTGCATCGCCTCGCCCGCTGGCTGCTCGGCATCCGCGTGCAGGTGGAAGGCCGTGCCAACCTGCCGGCCGGGCCTGCGGTGCTGCTGGCCAAGCATCAATCGGCCTGGGAAACCATCGCCTTCCAGGTGCTCTTCCCGCCGCAGGTCTACCTGCTCAAGCGCGAACTGCTGTGGATTCCGTTCTTCGGCTGGGGCCTGGCGCTGATGAGTCCGATCGCGATCAACCGCTCGCGCGGCCGCGCGGCGCTGAAGGCGCTCGCCGAGGGCGGCGCCGAGCGCATCGACCAGGGCTTCTGGGTGGTCGTCTTCCCGGAAGGCACCCGCGTGGCGCCGGGCGCGCGCCGCGCCTACCAGCCCGGCGGCGCCTGGCTCGCGGTGCGCAGCAAGGTGCCGGTTGTCCCGGTCGCGCACAACGCAGGACTGGTCTGGCCGCGCAATGCCTTCATCAAGCGGCCCGGCACCATCACCGTACGCATCGGCCCGGCGATCGACACCGCCGGCCAGGATCCCAAGACCATCACGGCACGTGCAGAAGAATGGATCGAGACCCAGCAGAAGGAGTTGTGCCCGGTCAGCTGAGCCTGTTCGCGGCACCGGACAACGCGGACGCCGCAAGCGCGGCGCCCGTGCGGCGCGTCCTGCTGGACGCGCGCCTGATCGACTACCGCTTTACCCGTTCGCGCCGGCGCACCATCGCCATCACGGTGGATGCGGCGGGGCTGTCGGTGCGCGCGCCGATGCGCGCGCCGCTGCGCGAGATCGAGGCCTTTCTCACGCAGCAGCGCCGCTGGGTGCTCGATCGCCTCGAGGAATGGGCCGGCGTGCCGCGACCGGTCCTGCTGCGCGGCGTCACCGGCGAGCGCCTGCCGCTGCGCGGGCGCGCGGTGCAGATCGAAGTCGCGCGCGGCCCGCGCGGCGCCTCGCTCGAAGGCGAAACGCTGAAGCTGGCCGTGCGCGCGCCGGAGCGCCGCGACCACGTGCTCGCGCAGTTGCGCGCCTGGCTGCGCGCGCAGGCGCGCCTCGACCTGCAACCGCGCGTGGCGCATTACGCCGAACGCCTCGGCGTCGCGCCGCGCGCCGTCGAGCTCTCGAGCGCCCGCCTGCAGTGGGGCAGCTGCACCGCGCGCGGCGTCATCCGCCTCAACTGGCGGCTGGTGCATGTCCGGCCGGAACTCGCAGACTATGTCGTGGCCCATGAGGTCGCCCACATGGTCGAACTGAACCATTCGCGGCGCTTCTGGGAATTGCTCGCCACGCTGTATCCTGACTGGCGCGCCGCCCGCGAACGACTGGAACGCGCCGGTGCTTCGTTGCCATTGATCAGGGGATGACCATGAGACTGCTGCACACCATGCTTCGCGTCGGCGACCTCGAGCGTTCGGTGGCGTTCTACACCGGCGTGCTCGGCATGAAGCGCCTGCGCACCACCGAGCGCCCGGAGCAGAAATATTCGCTCGCCTTCGTCGGGTACGACACCGAGGACCGCGCCTCGGTGCTCGAGCTCACCCATAACCATGGCGTCGAGCGCTACGAGATGGGCACCGCCTTCGGCCACCTGGCGATCGAGGTGCCGGATGCGGCCAAGGCCTGCGATGCGGTGCGCGCGAAAGGTGGCAAGGTCACGCGCGAGGCCGGCCCGGTGAAGGGCGGCACGACGGTGATCGCGTTTGTCGAGGATCCGGACGGATATAAGATTGAATTTATTGAGCGGCGAGCCGCTCAATAATTCAATCTGGCAGGTCAGAAACAGGGGGAACCCGTGGTTCCCCCCGTTACCCCCTTCCTCAAAACCACCTCACTTTTTGTTGGTCTGATATTGGTTTGGCGCCGGAAACGGCCTAGTTAGTAACATATATGTTACTAACTAGGCCGTTTCCGGCGCCAAACCAATA
>DATCYZ010000082.1:0-15747 GCA_036526195.1 Burkholderiales bacterium | reverse complement strand
GCGCCCGCCGCGCGCGCGCACGCCACCGGTATTGCGCCGTGGTAGGCGTTCGCGCGGGCGTGGCGCGCCGGCAGCGGCGCCCCGTTCCACAAGTCGGTCACCCCACGCGCACGGAAATCCTCGATGCGCGGCAGCAGGTCGTCGCCCTCCACCACCGCGATCCTCAGCGTCACGCCGGCGTCCTCGGCGACGCGCGCGACCGCGGCCGCGCAGGCCGACGGATTCAGGCCGCCGGCATTGCTCACCACCCGGATGCCCTGCGCCACCACCTCGCGCAGCACCGACTGCATGACGATGGCGGGAAAGTCGGTGGCGTAGCCGGCCTGCGCATCCTTCATGCGGGCGCGCGCCAGGATCGACATGGTGAGTTCGGCGAGATAGTCGAACACCAGGTAATCGACCTTCGCGCCGCGCACGAGTTGTGGCGCGCCGACGCTGGAATCGCCCCAGAACCCGGAGGCGCCGCCGATGCGCACCGTCTTTTCGCTCATGGTGGCGCATGATAACGTCCCGTGCAGCCGCCGCGCGGCAGGTTCGCCAACCGGGAATCGCCGCACGCCCACCTGAGCAACGCATGCCGCGCATCGACGCAGAACGCCTGCTGGACGACCTCGCCACCCTGCGCCGCTTCGGCGCGAAGGGCGCCGGCGTGGTGCGGCCGGCCTTCAGCGCCGAGGACATGGCGGCGCGCCGCTGGCTGAGGGAACAGTTCGAGGCGGCCGGGCTCGAGGCCTCGATCGACGGCGTCGGCAACGTCCTCGGCCGCTCGCGCAAATCCGGCCCGGCCCTGCTGATCGGCTCGCATTCCGACACCCAGCCCACCGGCGGCTGGCTCGACGGCGCACTCGGCGTGGTCTACGCGCTCGAAACCGTGCGTGCGCTCGCCGCAGACCCGGCGACCGCCGCGCTGGCCGTTGACGCGATCTCGCTGCAGGACGAGGAGTCGCGCTTTCTCGGCTGCCTCGGCTCGCGCTCGCTGTGCGGCCTGCTGACGCCGGAACTCGAGGCGGACGTCACCGACCAGAACGGCGTCGCACTGGCGGATGCACTCGCGGGCGCCGGGCTTGCCGGCGTGGCGCGTGCCGGCCTCGAACCCGGCTGGCACGTCGGTTTCCTCGAGGCGCACATCGAGCAGGGTCCGCACCTCGACGACGCAGGCAACCGCATCGGCGTAGTCACCGGCATCGTCGGCCTGCGCGGCCTGCGCTTCCTGTTCCGCGGCCAGCAGAACCACGCCGGCACCACCATGATGTCGCGTCGCCGCGATGCCGCCACCGCGCTCTATGGCTTTGCCCACGGCCTGAACGGCGCCTTCGCCGCGGCGGCGGGCGCGCGCACCGTCTGGACCATGGGCCGCGCGCGCATCGAACCGAACGCGCCCTCGATCGTGCCCGGCTATGCCGAACTCGACCTGCAGTTCCGCGATGAATCGCCGGCGCTGCTCGACACCCTGCAGGCGCTCGCGCTGCGGCTCGCCGAGGACGCGAACCGCGCCGGGCCGGTGACGGTGGAGGCGATCCCGGCGCGCGCGCCGATTTCACCGACGCAGATGGATCCCGGGCTGCGCGCGCACTTGCAGCGCGCCGCGCAGCAGCATGCGCCGGGAAAATGGGTCGACATGCCGAGCGGCGCCTTCCACGACGCAGGCATCGTCTCGCAGAAGCTGCCTTCGGCGATGCTCTTCATCCCCTCGATCGACGGCATCAGCCACGATTTCGCCGAGGACAGCCGGGCCGGGGACATCGTGCTCGGCTGCCAGGTGCTCGCGGACGGGGCGGCTTCGATCCTGCAGTCAGTCGGCAGGACAGCCGATGTTGCGGCGCAATAGGCGAGGGTCCGCACGATTCGCGACCGCGCTTGATCCGTGTCAACCTGAGGGGTGATATCCGGCGTATCCTCATGGCAAAAGAAAATCATGGCAGTCCTCCTTCCAGCAATGGTTTTCCGGAGGCCGCATGGATCATGTTTCGCCCCTTCACCTGGTCGAGCGCGCACCCCGGTCGGCCTGCCAGCATGAGGCGACCTGCGTGCTGAGAGACCAGCAGGATCCCCGCTTCGTCAGCCACCTGACGCGCGACACCTACGCCATGGTGCTCGCCGGCGGGCGCGGCAGCCGGCTCGAGAGCCTGACCGACTGGCGCGCCAAGCCCGCGGTGCCCTTCGCCGGCAAGTTCCGCATCATCGACTTCACGCTCGCCAACTGCATCAACTCGGGCGTGCGGCGCATCGGCGTGGTCACCCAGTACAAGGCGCAGAGCCTGATCCGCCACCTGCAGCGCGGCTGGAGCTTCCTCGACGGGCGCATCCGCGAGTCGATCGACATCCTGCCCGCGCAGCAGCAGATCGAGGAACGCTGGTACCGCGGCACCGCCGACGCCGTGTTCCAGAACATCAACGTGCTGCGCTCCGACGGCTGCCGCTACGTGCTGGTGCTCTCGGGCGACCATGTCTACAAGATGGACTACGGCCGGATGCTCGCGCAGCACGTCTCGCAGGGCGCGGACCTTACCGTGGCCTGCGTCGAGGTGCCGCTCTCCGAGGCCTCGGCCTTCGGCCTGATCAACATCGACCAGAACCAGCGCGTCACCGAGTTCATCGAGAAGCCGCCGGACCCGAAGTCGATGCCCGGCCGCGAGGGCTGGGCGCTCGCCAGCATGGGCGTGTACGTGTTCAACGCCGCGTTCCTGTTCGAGCAGTTGATCCGCGATGCCGACAACCCGAAGTCGAACCACGACTTCGGCAAGGACGTGATTCCCTACGCCATCTCGCGCTACCGGGTGTGCGCGCACCGCTTCGCCGACAGCTGCGTCGGCGCGCCGGGCACCGAGGCCTACTGGCGCGACGTCGGCACGCTGGATGCGTACTGGGAAGCGAACATGGAGTTGATCAAGGTCACCCCGGAACTCGACCTGTACGACCCGAACTGGCCGATCTGGACCTTCCAGGAACAGCTGCCGCCGGCGAAGTTCGTCTTCGACGAGGACGATCGCCGCGGCGCGGCCATCGATTCGATGGTCTCGGGCGGCTGCATCATCAGCGGCGCGACCGTGCGCCGCTCGCTGCTGTTCTCGAACGTGCGCGTCGAGAACTACGCTTCGGTCGAGGATTCGGTGCTGCTGCCCGACGTCGAGATCGGCAAGGGCGCCGTGGTCCGGCGCGCGCTGATCGACCGCTACTGCAAGATTCCCGAGGGCATGAAAATCGGCGTCGACGCCGAGCAGGACCGGCAGCGCTTCACGGTCACCGAGCGCGGCATCACCGTGGTCACGCCCGAGATGCTCGGGCAGCGCCTGAACCTGCTGCGCTGAGGCGCGCCCGGGCGCAGACCCACGGGGCCGGGTGATACACTTTGCCCTCGCGCGGCGCTCCCGGCGCCGCGCGCAACGTTCCTTCCATGCGCGGCACCGCCTACCGTCTAGACGTCGTTCCGGAATTGCCTGCGCGCCTGCGCCGGCTCGAGGAGCTGGCGAACAACCTCTGGTACAGCTGGGACCGGCCGACGCGCAGCCTGTTCGCGCGCCTCTCGCCCGCCACCTGGCAGCAGGTCGGGCATTCGCCCAAGGCCTTCCTGCGCAACATCGACCAGGCGCGGCTGCGCGAGGCCGCCGAGGATCCGGTGTTCCTCAACGCCTACCAGCGCGTGCTCGCCGAGTACGACACCTATCACGGCGAGCGGCTCGACAACCATCGCGCGGCCGCGCTCGGCGAGAACGACCTCATCGCGTACTTCTGCGCCGAGTTCGGCCTGCACGAGAGCCTGCCGATCTACTCCGGGGGCCTGGGCATCCTTGCGGGCGACCACTGCAAGACCGCGAGCGACATGCGCCTGCCCTTCGTCGGCGTCGGCCTGCTGTACCGGCAGGGCTACTTCCAGCAGACCATCGACGCCGAGGGCCGCCAGCACGCCACCTACAACGAGACCGAGTTCGACCGCCTGCCGGTCGAGCCGGTGCTGCGCGCGGACGGCGGCGAACTTCGCGTCCGCGTCGACCTGCCCGGGCGCGCGGTGCAGTTGCGCGCCTGGCGCGCCCGCGTCGGCCATGTCAGCCTGCTGCTGCTCGACACCGACCTGCCCGAGAACAGCGCGCTGGACCGCGCCATCTGCCACCACCTCTACGTCGGCGTCCCGGAACGCCGGCTGGAGCAGGAGCTGGTGCTCGGCGTGGGCGGCGTGCGACTGCTCGCGGCACTCGATCTTGCGCCCGCCTGCTGGCACATCAACGAAGGCCACCCGGCGTTCCTGATTCCCGAGCGCATCCGCGTCGCGGTCGCCGGCGGCCTCGGCTTCGAGGCCGCGCTCGAGGCGGTGGCGGCAAGCACGGTGTTCACCACGCACACCGCGGTGCCGGCGGGCCACGACCACTTCCCGGAAGCCAGCGTGCGCGCCCACCTCGGGGCGGCGCTGCCCGAACTGCATGCGGACCTCGATGCGCTGGTGGCTCTCGGTCGCGCCACCACCTCGCCGGACTTCAACATGACCGCGCTCGCGGTGCGCGGCTCGCGGCACCAGAACGGCGTCTCGCGCGTGCACGGCCGCGTCTCCTCGCGCCTGTGCGCCGGGTTCTGGCCGCAGGTCGAGGAGGACGAGAACCCGCTCGCCGCGATCACCAACGGCGTGCACGTGCCCACCTTCCTCGCGGACGCCTGGCACGAGGCCTTCGACCACCACCTCGGCGCGGGCTGGCCCCAGCGGCTCACCGACCCGGGCTGCTGGCGTTCGGTCGAGAAGATCCCGGACGCGCAGTTCTGGAACACCCACCAGGAACTCAAGGCGCAGATGCTGCATCTTGCGCGCCACCGCATCCGCGAGCAGCACCTGCGCAACCACGGCTCGGAAGCCCATCTCGACCGCATGCTGAAGCTCGCCGACCCGGCGAACCCGAACGTGCTGACCATCGGCTTCGCGCGCCGCTTCGCCACCTACAAGCGTGCGGCGCTGCTGTTCAACGACCTCGACTGGCTGCGCGAGATCATCAGTGAGACCGGGCGCCCGGTGGTGTTCATCTTCGCCGGCAAGGCGCATCCTTCGGACGAGCCCGGCCAGGCCCTCATCCGGCGCGTGGCCGAGGTCTCGCGCATGCCGGCGTTCGAGTCGCGCGTGCTGCTGATCGAGGGCTACGACCTGCGCCTCGGCCGGCGCCTGGTGTCGGGGGTCGACGTCTGGCTGAACAACCCGATCTACCCGCTGGAAGCTTGCGGCACCTCGGGCATGAAGGCGGCGATCAACGGCGTGCCGAACCTGTCGGTGCTCGACGGCTGGTGGGCCGAGGGCTACAACGGCCGCAACGGCTGGGCGATCAAGCCCGCCTCGGACACGCTCGACCCGGCGCGGCGCGACGCCGAGGAGGCGCGCACCCTCTACGAACTGCTGCAGGACCAGGTGATCCCGCTGTACTACGCCAACGGCCCCGGCGGCTACTCGCCGGGCTGGGTGGCGATGGCGAAGGAATCGATCGCCAGCCTGACGCTGCAGTTTTCCTCGATGCGCATGCTGGGCGAGTACGTCGAGCAGTTCTATCGGCCGGCGATGCGCCAGGCGCGACGCTACGCCGGGGACGGCCACGCGAACGCGCGCGCGCTCGCCGACTGGAAGCACCGGGTGCGCGCCGGCTGGCCGCAGGTGAGCCTGCGCCGGCTCGACACGCCGGTCGGTCGCATCGACTACGGCGGCGAGGTGAAGATCGAGGTGGCCGCGCGCATCGACGGGCTCGCCCCCGGGGACATCGCCGTCGAGGCGGTGTTCAGCCGCCCGGGCAGCGAGCAGGCCGGCGAGGCCGTCGACCTGAAGTGGCTGAACCACGAGCGCGTGCTGCCCGAGACCGGCGAGCACGTGTATTCGATCGAGTTCTGCCCGCAGCTGAGCGGCCGCATCGACTACCGCCTGCGCGCCTACCCGACCCACGCCCTGCTCACCCATCCGTTCGAGATGGGGATGATGACCTGGCTCTGAGCGCGCGCGCGCCGGCGGATCGAAGCTGATGAGCACGCGCGTCCTGTTCGGCACCTCCGAACTCTCGCCCTGGGCCAAGACCGGGGGTCTGGGCGAGGTGGCGCGCGACCTGCCGCAGGCGCTGGCGCGCGCCGGCGCCGAGGTGCGCATCCTGGTGCCGGCCTGGCCGGCGTTGCGCGCGGCGCACCCGACGGCCAAGCCGGTGGCACGCTTTGAGAGTACCAGCGGCACCCACGCACCCGCGCAACTGCTCTACGTCGAGGGCAACCCCGGCCTGCTGCTCGTCGAGTGCGACGATTACTACGCGCGCCCCGGCACCCTCTATCAGTCCCCCGAGGGCAGCGACTGGCCGGACAACCACCTGCGCTTCGGCCTGCTCTCGCGCGTTGCCGCACGGCTCGCGGGCGCCGGCAGCCCGCTCGAATGGCGCCCTGACGTGCTCCACTGCAACGACTGGCAATGCGGGCTCGCGCCCGCGTGGCGGCGCATCGAGCGCGGCTCGGGCCCGCGCGGCGCGGCGACCATCATGACGGTGCACAACCTCGCCTACCAGGGCCTGTTCCCGCGCGAGGTGCTGGTGCCGCTCGGCCTGCCGGCCTCGGCCTTCACCTTCGACGGGCTCGAGTTCTACGGGCAGTTGTCGTTCCTCAAGGCGGGCTTGCGCTATGCCGACCTCCTGTCGACGGTCAGCCCGACCTATGCGCGCGAGATCCAGGGCGAAACGCTCGGCTTCGGGCTGAACGGGTTGCTGTCGCAGCGCGCGAACGACCTCGCGGGGATCCTGAACGGCATCGACACCGAAGTCTGGAACCCGGCGACCGACCCGCACCTCGAGCGCCCCTACGACGCGGAGAACCTCGGCGCGAAGGGACGCAACAAGTGGGCGCTGCAGGCCGACCTCGGCATCGAGGAGGCGCCGGAGCGGCCGCTGCTCGGCATGGTGGCGCGGCTGGTGGAACAGAAAGGCGCGGACCTGGTGCTCGAGGCGGCGCCGCAACTGGTCGCCATGGGCTGCCAGCTCGCGCTGCTCGGCAGCGGCGAAAAGCGCTTCGAGGAGGGTTTTGCCGAACTCGCGCGGGACTATCCCGCCTCGGTGGGCGTGAAGATCGGCTTCGACGAAGCACTCTCGCACCGCATCGAGGCCGGCGCGGACCTCTTCCTCATGCCCTCGCGCTTCGAGCCCTGCGGACTGAACCAGATGTACAGCATGCGCTACGGCACGCCGCCGGTGGTGCGACGCACCGGCGGGCTGGCCGACTCGGTGGTGGACCATGGCGCGGCGGGAGAGGCCGCGCCCACCGGCTTCGTGTTCGACGAGGCCGACGCCGATGCGCTGGTGGCGGCAATCGAACGCGCGTTTGCGGTCTACCGCTCGCCCACCCGCTGGCAGGCGCTGCAGCGCTCGGCCATGGCGCGCGATGCCGGCTGGGATCCGTCGGCGGCGGAATACCTTGCGCTGTACCGGCGGGCGCTGGCGCGGGCCTGAGGCGCTGGCGCGCGCATGAGCCTGCACCGCGCCTCGGCCGCGCCGCCCGCCGCGCTTGCTGCGCACGCGGCGCGCATCGCTGCCCTGCGCCCGGCCTGCGAGGCTGCCGCCGGCGCGTCCGGATCCACGCTAATCGAGACCCACATCTCTAGCCTGATCGCGGCCGGCGGGTTCGTCTGGAAGTTCAAGAAACCGCTCGACCTCGGCTTCCTCGACTTCCGCACGCTCGAGGCACGCCGGCGCTGCTGCGAGGACGAGGTGCGCCTGAACCGCCGCACCGCGCCGGACCTGTACCTCGAGGCGGTGCCGGTGACCGGCAACGACGCCGCGCCGCGCCTCGACGGCGCCGGCACACCGATCGACTGGGCGGTGAAGATGCGCCGCTTTCCCGAGGACGCGACGCTCGACTGCATGGTGCGCGCCGGCCGGCTCGGCCCGGAGGTCGTCGATGCCCTGGCCGACGCGGTGGCCGCCTTCCACGCCGCAGCCGCGGTGGCGCCGCCCGACGGCCGGTACGCCACGCCCTCCACGGTGGCGCGCGACGCGCTGGAGAATTTCGAGCACATCGAGCGGCTGTCCGAACCCGCCGGCTGCGCCGAGGCGCTTTCCCGGCTGCGCGCCTGGACCGCGCGCGAACTCGAGGCCCGCGCGGCCTTGATGGAAGCACGACGGCGCGGCGGCTTCGTGCGCGAGTGCCACGGCGACCTGCACCTCGCCAACGTCGCGCTGGTCGACGGCCGCCCCCTGCCCTTCGACTGCATCGAGTTCAACGCCGCCTTCCGCTGGATCGACACCATGAGCGAACTAGCGTTCACGGTGATGGATTTCGCCGACCACGGCCGGATCGACCTCGGCCAGCGTTTTCTCAACCGGGTTCTCGAGTCGAGCGGCGACTATGACGGCCTCGGCCTGCTGCGCTTCTACCTCGTGTTCCGCGCCATGGTGCGCGCCAAGGTCGCGCTGATCCGCGCGCGGCAGCTCTCCGGCGCGCAGGCGCGAGCGGCGCTCGACGAGGTCCGGCGCCACGTGGCACTCGCCGGGGACTTCACCGGCGCGCCGCAACCGCGCCTCGTCCTCTTCTGCGGCCTCTCGGGCTCTGGCAAGACCACGCTTGCCGGCCAGCTGCTCGAGTCCATCGGCGCGGTCCGGGTGCGCTCGGACATCGAGCGCAAGCGCCTGCACGGCCTCGCCGCGGCCGCGCGCAGCGGCTCGGCGGTGGGCGCCGGACTGTACCGTCCCGAGGCAACGCGGGCGACGCACGAGCGCCTCGAGGACCTCGCGCGCAGCGTCATCGACGCCGGATACACGGTGATCGTGGACGCGGTGTTCCTGCACGCCGCCGAGCGCGCGCGCTTCGCGGCGATCGCCCGCGCGCTCGGAGTGCCCTACACACTGGTGCTGTGCGAGGCGCCACTGCAGGTGCTGCGCGAGCGCATCATCGCGCGCGCTGCCGTCGGGCGCGACGCCTCCGAGGCGACGCTGGAGGTGCTCGAGCGCCAGCTCGGCATGTTCGAGGCGCCCGATGCCGCCGAAGCCGATGCCCTGGTGCGGCTCGACACCACCGACCCGGAGGCAATCTTGCACCTCGCCGTGGGGCTCGGCGGCACGGCGGCGCGGCACCTGGCTTAATAGTAACGTACAGGTTACTGTATGCTTCGTTGCGGCGTACCGCCGCCCCTCAGCCGCCCGCGTAGCGCTCCAGCACCTTCCGGTTCACCTCCACCCCGATCCCCGGGCGCTTCGGCAGGTCGATCCAGCCGCCCCTCTGCAGCACCGGCTCGGCTACCAGTTCGCCGCGGAACGGGTGCGCCGAGGTGTCGTACTCGAAGATCGGCTCGTCGGCGAACAGTCCGTGGTGCGCCACCGGAATCGAGGCGATCCATTGCAGCGAGGCGGCCTGGCCGATGGCCGAGCCCCAGACGTGCGGGTTGACCTGCACGCCATGGGCATGCGCCAGCGCGACGATGTGCCGGCTTGCGGCGAAGCCGCCGGCGCAGCACAGGTCCGGCTGCACGATGTCCACCGCCCCCGCGTCGAACAGATCGCGAAAGCCGAAGAGCGAATGGGCGTTCTCGCCGCCGGCCACCGGCGTGTCGAGCGCGTCGCGCACGCGCCGGTAGCCGGCGAGATCCTCCGGCACCACAGGCTCCTCGTACCAGCGCAGCTTCATGTCATCGAGCGCGCGGCCAAGGCGGATCGCGTCCGCCGGTCCGTAGCCGTGGTTGGTGTCGATCATCAGCGTCGTGCCGGAGCCCTCGAGCTCCCGGCCGATCGCGCGCATCACCGCGAGGTCGTCCTCAATGCCGAAGCCGAGCTTGACCTTCATCGCGCCGAAGCCCGCCTCGCGGTGCCGCCGTGCCTCATCCGCCAGCCTCGGGGCCTCGCCCTGCCCGCGCACGCGGTAGAACCCGGTGGCATAGGCCTGCACGCGCTCGCGGAACGCCCCCCCCAGCAGCCGGTGCACCGGCACGCCGAGCGCCTTGCCGGCGATGTCCCAGAGCGCGATGTCCACGCCGCTGATCGCGCCCATCATGGCGCCGGTACGGCCGTAGTCGCGCGTGTGGTGGTACATGCGGTGCCAGAGCACCTCGAGGTCGCGCGGGTCGGCGCCGAGCAGCAGCGGCTTGAGTGCGTGATCCACGGCGGCCGCGGCGATCTCCGGCGGCTGCAGCCCCATGCAGATGCTCTCGCCCCAGCCGGTGTGGCCGGCGTCCGTGGAGATCTCCACCAGCGTCGCCGCGCGCGTGTGCACCCAGCCCTGCGAGAAGGCGAAGGGCTGCTCCAGAGGCGCGCGCAGGCACCAGGTGCGCACTCCGGTGATTTTCATGCCGGGTCCTTCCATGCCGCCGGATCGACGAGGTGCGCCGGCCGGCGGCCGAGCGAGAAGTCGACCACGCTCTGCAGGCCCTGCGAGGCGATGTCGTGGAAGCACTGGTCGGTCCAGCACAGGGCGTGCGGCGTGACGATGACGTTGTCCATCGTCAGCAGCGGGTTCTCCGGGTCCACCGGTTCCTGCTCGAAGACGTCCAGCCCGGCGCCGGCGATGCGCTTCGCGCGCAGCGCCTCGATCAGCGCCGGCTCGTCCACCACCGGCCCGCGCGCCATGTTGATGAGGAAGGCGCTGGGTTTCATGCGCGCGAACTGCGGTGCGCCGATCAGGTGGAAGGTGGCTTCGTTCAGCAGGCAGGTGACGATGACGAAATCGGCTTCCGCGAGCAGTACATCCAGCGGTTTCTTCACCGCGTTCAGCGGCGCGAGGATCGCCGCGTCGACGAAGGGATCGGCCACCACCAGCTTCATGCCGAAGGGCTGCGCCACCCTGAGCAGTTCCTGGCCGATGCCGCCGGCGCCGACGATGCCGAGCGTGCGGCCGATCAGGCCGAGGCCCATGTGGTTGGTGCGCGTCATCCACTTGCCGGCGCGCGTCAGCCGGTCCTTGGCGAACAGGTTGCCGGCGAGCGCGAAGAGCATCGTCAGCGAGGCCACCGCCACCGGCCGGCGCACCGCCACCGGCGTGTTGGTGACGAGGATGCCCTTCGCTGTCATCGCCGGAACGTCGACCGAGTCGTAGCCGACGCCGTGCCGCGCGAACAGGCGCACCCGGCAGTCGGCGCGTGCCACCGATTGCGCGGTGACCCGTGGCGAGTTGACGTACAGGGCGTCGTAGCGCGCGGCGAACTCCGGGCCGACCTCGGTGATCGACTCGGGCAAGTACTCCCATTCCAGCGCCGGGTTGCCCTTCAGCACCTCCAGCGCCGCGGCACCGAAGGAGGGTTCGCCGCGCGCGTCGAGCACGTCGCGGGTAATGCCGAGCCTGAAACTCATGCGCCCTCCGTCACAGGCGCCAGCGTGTGCCGGATCGCCCCCTGCAGCAACGCCTGCTCGAGGCCGGCCGCGATCATGTTGAAGCCGAAGTCGCGGTAGCGCTTCGCCCAGCCGGCGTCCGCCGCCATGAAGCCCAGGCCCTTGCCGTGCGCGCGCCCGGCCTTGACGATGCGCTCGACGGCGGCGACGTACTTCGGGTGCTCGAATTCGCCGGGGATGCCGAGGAAGTTGGTGAGGTCGAAGTGGCCGAGCCAGAGCACGTCGATGCCGGGCACCGCGGCGATGTCTTCCACCTGCTCGAGGCCGCGCTCGGACTCGATCTGCGCGATCACCAGCGTGCGCGCGTCGAGGTCCACCACCTTCTGCCGGACGTCGCCGCCGAGGTAGTCGTCCTGGGCCACGCCGAAGGCCGCGCCGCGTCGGCCGCGCGGCGGGTAGTGCGTCGCCTCGACGATGGCGCGCGCCTGCTCGACGCTTTCCACCATCGGCACCATGACGCCGTGCGCGCCGACGTCGAGCGCCCGCGCTAGAAAGTGGTACTCGGCGCGCGGCACGCGCACCATCGGCTCGATGCCGATGCCGCGGCAGCCGGCGAAGAGCATCTTCACCGTCTCGAAGCCGAGGCCGGTGTGCTCCATGTCGAAGATCGCGAACTCGCAGCCCGCGGCCTTCAGCACCTGCGGCATGCCGGGGGTGAAGAACTCGAGCAGGAAGGCGCCGGCGACCCTGTCCCCGGCCAGGGTGCGCGCCTTGATCGTGTTCGGCCGCACGCTCATGCCGCCGCCTTCGCCCAGCGCTGCACGGACTTGAGGATGCGCGCGTCCGGAAAGCCGAGCTTGGCCAGCACCGGCGCGCGCTCGAAGGATTCGCCATAGTGCGCGATCAGCCCGCCTTCCAGCGCGCAGATGCTCACGCCGGAGAAGCCGACCCGCTTCCCGGCGCTGCCTTCGAGCCGCGAGACGTAGGAAAAGTCGTACTGCGCGTAGCCGGTGGCGCCGTCCGACACCGCGTCGCGCAGCGCCCATTCGAAACGCTCGGCGTCGCGGTAGAAGAATTCGCGCAGCATGCGGGCGATCTCCGCCCGGCCGCGGAACTCGCCGTAGAAGCCGTCGTGGTAAGCGCCCTGCGGCGTGAAGCAGGCGGTGGCCGCTTCCACGTCGCCCCTGCAGATCGCCTGCGTCATGCGCCCGAGCAGCGCCGCGAAGTCCTTGCCGTGTCCGTCCATGGTGCCCTCCCCCGGTTCCATCGCATCTTAGCAAGCGCCGGCGGCGGGAACGCGGGGCCGGCAGCGAACCTGCCGTCGGCCCCGCGGGGCGTTCGGCGTTAAACTGGCCGCCCCCTGGCTCCCTGCTGGAGTGAGCGATGAAGATCAGCGAAGACGTGCTGCGCGCGCGCCCCCGGACCATTGCCGCCGAGGAATGGCAGGTGCGACTGGAACTCGCGGCCCTGTACCGGGTGTTCGACTGGATGGGCTGGACCGAACTCATCTTCAACCACATCACGGCGCGCGTCCCCGGTCCCGAGCGGCACTACCTGATCAACCCCTACGGGCTCTGGTACAGCGAGGTCACCGCCTCGAACCTGGTGAAGATCGACATCGCCGGCACCGTGCAGGCCGAGTCCGCGTACCCGGTGAACCTTGCCGGCTTCATCATCCACAGCGCGATCCATGCTGCGCGCGAGGACGCGCACTGCATCATCCACACCCACACCACCGCCGGCATGGCGGTGGCCTCGAAGGCCGAGGGCCTGCGCTACGACAATTTCTATTCCGCCTCCCTCTGGGGCAAGGTGGCGTACCACGACTTCGAGGGCGTCACCACCGACGCCGGCGAGCAGCCGCGACTGGTGGCGAGCCTCGGCGACAAGCCGGTGCTGATCCTGCGCAACCACGGCCTGCTGGTCGCCTGCCCGAGCATTCCCGAAGCCTTCATCACCTACTGGGTGGTGCAGCGCGCGTGCGAGATCCAGGCCATGACCGATTCAATGCATGGCGCCAACCTCCCGGTGGCGCAGGGCGTGCTCGACGCCACCCCGGCGCGCAGCGAGAAGCAGCGTGCCAACAGCGACCCCGGCCGCGCCGCGCTCGACGGCCTGATGCGCCGCGCCGGCATCCGTTACGAAGACCTCGTCTGATTTCAACCCCGACCGGAGACACCATGGACAAGAGAAGCCACAAGGAACGCTACGACGCCGGACTGAAGACGCGCCGCGAAGTGCTCGGCGCCGAGTACGTCGACAAGGCGATGAGCGGCACCGACGAGTTCAACCAGCCTTTCGTCGAGATGCTGAACACCTACTGCTGGAACGACGTCTGGAACCGGCCCGGGCTGGACCGCAAGACGCGTTCGCTCCTGAACTTGGCGATGCTCTGCGCGCTCGGCCGCGACCACGAGCTGAAGCTGCACATCCGCGGCGCGCTGAACAACGGCCACTCGAAGGAGACGATCCGGGAGGTGTTCCTGCAGGTCGCGATCTATTGCGGCGTGCCGGCGTCGGTCGTCGCGTTCCGCTGTGCGAAAGAGGTGTTTGCGGAGATGAAGGTCTGAGTCCGGACCCGGCGACCGGCGCCCCGCAGGGGCTCAGGCCGCCGACTTCAGCTTCGGCGCGTACGCCGCCTCCATCTCGCGCCGCAGCTTCACCGCGGTGACATTGGCATCGAAGGCCACGTCCGACCACTTCACCGTGGTGCCGGCGGGAATGGCCTTGAGCAGCTTCCAGCCGTGCGCGAGGCCAAGCGGCAGGCAGCCCTGCGCGAGCGAGGCCTCCGCCGGCAGCAGCTGCCCCGCCACGGTGTAGCCGCCCTCGCCGTCCAGCACCTCGCCGGCCTTCAGGTCGCGCTTCGCCGCCGCCACCGCATCCGCGCGCCAACCGGTGGCGCAACCGGTGGACTCGCCGCGCAGGCCGATGGACGCGACAGAAATGCCGACCTCCAGCCCGATCAGGTGCCAGCGCTTGTACAGGCAGGCGTAGCGACCGGACGGGTCGGTGCGCACCTTGTATTCCTCGAAGCAGCGGCGGATGTAGTCGGTCTCGCCTTCGAACACCACCCACACGCCCATGCGGATGTCGTAGGGGATCACCCGGCCGTCGCGCTCGAGCGACGAGATCACCTCCACCTGCCCCTTATGGTGCAGGTGCCCGCCCTCGGACTTCGGCCGCATCACCATCGGCAGGTCGTCCACCGAGGCCGGCGGGTAGGCCAGGCCCCAGGGTGCGGGCGTGAGGCCCGTGGCATTGCACACCGCGCTCGATTCGATCGAGGGCTTGGAGCCGTCGAGGAAAGAATTGAACATCTTCGGGTTCAGGCCGCCGAGCTTCGCCTGTTCCTCGGTCAGGCCCCAGTGCTGCCAGACGGTCTCGGGGGTGGACTGCGCGTACTCCGGCAGCCACTTGTGGCCGCGGCCGGCCGCCACCACCGGAAAGCCCGAGGCGCGCGCCCAGTCGACCAGGTCGCAGATGATCGCCGGCTGGTCGCCGTAGGCCAGGCTGTAGACCACGCCCGCCTGGGCGGCGCGGCGCGCGAGCATCGGCCCGCAGTAGGCATCAGCCTCCACCGTCACCATCACCACGTGCTTGCCGTGGCGGAAGGCTTCCAGCGCATGCTCGACCGCCGCCATCGGGTTGCCGGTGGCTTCGACGACGATCTCGATCGACGGGTGCGAGACCAGCGCGCGCCAGTCCTCCGACACATGGGTGCGGCCGTCCTTGAACGCGGCATCCAGCGACGCCCCGTCGGCGATGCCCTGCTTCCAGCCGACCCGCTCGAGGTTGGCGCGTGCGTTCGCGGGCGCGAGGTCGGCGATGCCCGCAAGGTGCACGCCGGGCGTGTTCGGGATCTGCGCGAGGTACATCGAGCCGAACTTGCCGGCGCCGATGACGCCGACGCGCAGCGGCGTGCCGGCGGCGGCGCGCGCCGCGAGTCTTGCGTACAGGTTCATGGGGCTTGGTTCCTCAGGCGGCTTTCGCCATGCCTTGCAGTTGGTCGGGGGGGGTGCCGTCCTTCCAGGGCAGCGGCACGTCGTAGTCCTTCAGCAGGCAGTCGTCGGGCAGGCATTCGATCGGCGCGAACTCGCGGTGCGCGATGTAGCCCGGGCGCTTGAAGCGGCGGATGTGGTTCGACACCGCGCACAGCGACAGGTACACGCTCACCCGGTTCCACGGCGAGAGGTTCGAGGTCGAGGCATGCACCAGGCAGGAGTGGAACATGATCATCGAGCCCGCCGGCCCCTTGGGCGCGACGATGCCGCCCTGCGCAACCAGCTTGGCGATGGTCTCGTGGTCGATGGTCCACAGGGGGTACCTGGTGGTGCTGGTGTCGTGCGCGGCGTCGATCACGCCCGCCTTGTGGCTGCCCGGGATGAACATCAGCGGGCCGTTGAATTCGGTGACCTCGTCCAGAAAGATCGCGACGTTCATCGCGCGCGCCTCGGGCATCGCGTCGTCGTTGGTCCAGGTGCCGAAATCCTGGTGCCACTGCCAGACG